>CAIVDG010000247.1 GCA_903904615.1 uncultured Acidimicrobiaceae bacterium
ACGAGTGATGGCAAGTGGTGGTCAAGATGTGAACCATCTCGACGAGTACTACAACGATGAACGTAGCGACATTCTGGACAACGCCTATGTGGTTGTTGAGTACGCAAACGGTGTTCGCACCATGTTGGACCTCAGTATGTTTGCTGAGGGATCCCGTCACGAGCAAGAGATAACGGCCGTGGGCTCCACCGGCAAGGTGGAAGCGTTTGTTCCTGGTGATGGCCAGATTTTCGTGGGTGACAGAGCAACGCGCAGTATGCGTTCAGTGGATGTAGCGATTGACCCCGATGTTGCTCATGTCGGTTTTCATTTTGGAGCAAGTTTTCTCGAGTGCAAGCGATTCATTGATGCGGTAGTGGCAGGCACATCTCCGGAAGTCACGGTGGAAGACGGTTTGTGGAGTGTTGTCATTGGTGCTGCGGCTCACCGTTCCATCGACGAACGACGGAGTGTCGACATTTCGGAATACGGGTTGTCTTAGGACTTCGTCCCCGACGCACGGCATTTATCCGAGCAATACAAAACGTTGTGCCAATCACGGGCCCACTTGCGCCGCCACTCAAAAGGTCTCCCACATGACTGGCAGACACGTGGTTCAAAACCATTCTTCTTCTTCGGGACACGCGTCACGACTCTTAGCGTAGGGAGTTCGTGACCAGCACCGATACGGTGACGGCATGGAAGATGCTGTCCTCGTGCTCAACGTGTTGGCGTCATGGACAATGGTGGGCGTTATTTGGTTTGTCCAAGTCGTGCACTACCCGTTGCTTTCCGTAGTTCCAGTCGAGAGTGCTTCTGCGGTTGCAGTAGAACACCAACGCCGAACTGGATGGGTAGTGATGTTGCCCATGACCATCGAAGGTGTCACCACCTTGTTGCTGTTGGCAATGGTGCCGGCAGGTGTTGCATGGTTTGTGCCGTGGCTTGCCGGAATTCCACTTGCTGTGGCGTTAGGAGCCACGGTGTTGTTGTCTGTTCCGCGGCACGCTCGAATGGCCAGCAATCCAGACCCCACTGTTGGTCGTGAGCTCGTCACCACCAACTGGGTGCGAACAATTGCGTGGTCGCTGCGTGGTCTTTTTGCTACAGGAATGTTGCTTGCCACATTGGCAGAGCGCTCATGAACAAGCACCTTGTCAGCTCTGCACTCGATGCTGCGGTAGTCCCAGGGTTTTCGCGTCTTGGGTTTGCTGTCCGATCACGCATGAATGCATGGGACAAAGTGTCCGACTCCAATCTGAATGGGCGAGTCATTGTGATTACTGGGCCTACATCTGGATTAGGCGCATCAGTGGCCCGCACACTCGCTTCCACTGGCGCGCAATTGGTGTTGGTTGGTCGCAACAAAGACAAGTGCAATGCAATAGCGGCAAACCTTCGCGAACATTTCCCACACGTTCCACCTGTGGTTGTTGTGGCTGAGATGGGAGATCTTCAATCCGTGGCAGAAGCGTCGCGCGTTCTTCGTTCGCAGTTTCCGCGTATAGATGTGCTCATTCACAATGCTGGTGCGTTACTCAACGAGCGAACTGCATCGGTGCAGGGAATTGAACAAACACTTGCATCTCATGTGCTGGGTCCATTTCTTATGACCACCATGCTGAGAGATTCACTACGTGCTGCAAACGGACGCGTTGTCACCGTGTCATCGGGTGGCATGTACGCGGCACCGCTTCCACAACTACAGGCAGGCGAGACAATGGAGATGTCGTCGTACAACGGATCACGCCAATACGCCATTGCGAAACGTGCCCAGGTCACACTGAATGAGATGTGGTCACAAGAAGAGCCAAACATTGAGTTTGTGGCTATGCACCCCGGCTGGGCCGATACTCCCGGAGTACAAGATTCCATTCCGTTGTTCCGCTTGTTGACAAAACCAATCTTGCGAACCGCC
>CAIVDG010000248.1 GCA_903904615.1 uncultured Acidimicrobiaceae bacterium
CACAGTGGTGGGCATTTCCGGGCTAGAAACTTCGCCACCCAACCACTGCACTGCCTGCTTTCCCCACGTTGTTCCAATTTGAACAAGAGCAGCTGCCTGCTGAAGAGCGTCTAGTTCGTCTTCGCTGAGATCAAAGTTGATCAGCGCATACTCGGAGCGATTAATGGAATACGCGGTTTTTCCTGCGTCGCTTCCGGAAAGAGTTTGCGTGGTGATGGGTAATCCCAATGCGCGCAATGAACGCTTATCGCGTTCGAATGCCGTGCGACGCGCTTCGTCTGCGTCTGGATATTGCCCAGACATTTTGTTTGAGATGTCTTCCAAAGTGAGTGGCCGCGGAGACTCTGTAAGCAACGCAACAAGATTGAGCATTCGCTCAGTGGAATTCACCGTTAGTTTTTTACCCGCCATTCAGGGCAGGATAGACCCACAAACGTCAATTCACATTCATTCGTTGGAGATGTTTTTGCGATGCGCGAGATACCAAGACATCAAGGGGTGTGTCAAAGTTTCGTCTGCTCCACTGCCGCCCACTGCGAACGCATTCAATGTGGAAACCGCCATTGTTTTGCCTAATTCCACACCGAATTGGTCAAAGCTATTCACATTCAGTAGCCACCCCTGAATCGCAGTGGAGTGCTCATACATTGCGACCAGTGCGCCGAAAGTACGGGGCGATAATGCATCGAGCATGAGAATCGAACTCGGTCTGTTCCCCAGAAATTGACGATGCGGATTCGTGTTCATATCCCCAATGGCCAAAGCTTCAGATTGGGCCATCATGTTTGCAATCAAGATGTCGTGGGCTTCGTGGTCGCTTCCCAACGGCTCTACAGAACTAATGAACTCAACGGGAACAACTTGGGTTCCTTGGTGAAGCATTTGGAAGAAAGCGTGCTGGCCATTGGTTCCGGGTTCACCCCACACAACAGGACTGGTCGCAGTGGCGACAGCGTCACCATCAACATAGACACCTTTGCCGTTGCTCTCCATGACCAACTGCTGCAAGTAGGCGGGCAGTCGTGAAAGGTCGTGGCTATACGGCACCACAGCTGCCGTGGAGTACCCATGCAGAACTGCATTTGTAAACCACACCAATGCATGAGCCACAGGAAGATTCCGGTGCAAGGGCGCCGATGCAACGTGTGCATCCATGTCCTGCATTCCCGCCAACATCGCGTCAAAGGAATCGGGACCAATCGCGCACATCACCGGAAAGCCAATGACTGACGACAGCGAGAATCGCCCCCCTACCCAGTCACGGAACTCAAAGATGTTCGCTTCACGAATTCCCCATTCCCGCGCAATTTCTGGGCGCGCAGTAGCGGCATAGAAGTGTGTCTCCCATTCGCCACCAGCAGCACGTACCCATTGGCGCGCACGCTCTGCATTGTGCATTGTCTCGCTCGTTGTAAATGTCTTGGACGACACAATGAACACGGTGTTTTGAGGTTGTAGGCCCGTCAACACCGAATCTAGATCTGCGGCATCCACGTTTGACACAAATCGAACTTCGGGCCCACTAGCAAACCGGCGCAAAGCACGGGTAGCCATTGCCGGCCCCAAGTCGCTCCCACCGATACCGATATTCACCACTGTGTGAATGTTCGGGTTTGACCGAATTGCGTGAGCACACTCTCTTACTTTTTGCAGTTGCCTCGATGCCCACCGAGCTTCAGCACTTGTTGATGCATCGGCACGAAGCGCTGTGTGCAGCGCTGCCCTGTCTTCGGTGACGTTCATGATGTCGCCCGCAAACATTCGCGCAATGTTGGTCTCTATGCCGCACTCTTTCGCGCTCTCGAATAAGGCAGCCCAAAGATCACCGGAAATTCGTTGCCGTGAAAAATCGGCATGGATACCCACCGCGTCGACCGTGAACGCTTCTGCCCGGTTCGGCGAGGCATGGAACATCTCTGCAATTGAGGGAACCGACTGTGCAAGGTTCACCAGGTGCGAGAGTGCGTCGGGTTTCACCGAACCCAAACTAGTTGCGCGCCGCCGCCCGAATGAGCCGCAAGAACGCATCACCAGCAGCCAAATGCCGTGCTTGGTCTCCTCGAGCGCTTAAACGACCTAATCCCGCAAGGATGGATGCGGTGAGATCTGCAAACGATGCGGGAGATACACCGTGCAAGATTCCGCTGGACTCGGTGGAGGTTTCAATGAGATGGAGAGTCATCTTTCGGAATTCAGCCCCAAATGCCTCTGTACCTCGAGCAACTTCTGGATGTCGTTTCACAACTGCAGAAATTCCCGTGATGAATCCCACTATCGATGGCGATGACGCGCCAAGGGTTCCCACTTCAGAAAACAGTGCAGTGAGTCGTCGCTCTAAGCGTGGGTCTGATTCTGTTGCGCGGTTAAACACATCAACAAAGACGTGCGTAATGGATTCACAGACAGCCACATACATTTCGGCCTTCGACGGAAAGTAGTGATACAGCGCTGCAGAAGAAATCTCCGCGCGATCGGCAATGTCCTTGTTCGTGGTTCCTTCGAAACCTTCGGCGGCAAAAATCTCTTGTGCACAGCGCACAATTCGATCGCGGGTATCGGTGGAGTCCGTATCGGCAGGGCGACCGAGTTTGCGTTCTTTCTGAACTTCCTTGTTATCTGTCCCCGCCATGATGAGTTACTACCGCGGACGTGAGTAATACGCAGCCCATCCAAGTGGCGCAATGGTTGCTGCTAATGCAATCTTGATGGCGTCAACCACAAGAAATGGGCTAACTCCCAATTCAATGGCGTTTCCCGGACCTTGCGCAAGTGGAATGTTGAGGGAATGCGACAGCCACAAAGCACCACATGCATAAATGATGGAAGAGGCCAACACAAGTCCGCTCAACGAGTTGACATAGTTGCGGTCGTTACGACGGTCTCCAAACCAGCCAACAATTCCCGATGCCAAGACGAACCCGATGAAGTAACCAAATGTTGCTCCGGTGGCCTTTTCCCAACCGCCGGTTGCCGACGCATAGAACGGAAGACCAATTGCACCCAAGGCCCAGTACAAGGCTTGGCTAGCCATTGCGCGGCGTGCACCAAGAACGCTGCCCACCGTAAGGACAGCGAATGTTTGACCAGTGAGTGGGACGGGTGTGAAACCCAGATGGATAACCACTTGTGCGCACAATGCTGTAAACAATGCGCCACCAAGCACTAACACCGCATCGCGAATGCGCGAACGATTAAGCACCTTGGGCAAAGTGATGAGGTCTGACAATACGTAGGGGGTTGTGTGTGCCATGCACACGACACTACTAGGGCGTCGTAGTGAGAGGCACTGTTGACGATGTTGTAGTTGCGCGACGTGGAACTGTGGTTCTTGGCACTGTTGTAGACGTAGTGCTTGACGTTGTGGTGGTGAAATTTGGATCTTTCTTGTCCCACTCAGGCGGCTGTGATCCGTATTCTTCGGGGTCTTTCACGCCATCGAACACATAAATACGGTCGTTGTAGTTAACGAGGTCTTGAAAGTACTCAGAGATAAATATGGGAATTCGAATACACCCGTGAGACGCAGGTTCATTCGGAACATTCATTGCTCCGTGCACTGCAATTCCAAAATTAAAATAGACCGGATTCCACATTGTTCCGAGCTTGCTTTCGCGAAGCCCGAACTTGCGGTTATAGAAGTAGTACAGACCACCTGGCGTGATGGCACTGCCACACCACCCTTCGTAAATGGGTTCGGTGCCGTTTTCATTTCCTTCTTCGCCCGGGTCGATGGTGACTGGCTCACACCACTGCTGACCCGTACCAGACGAAATGTGGGTGACGAGAACTAGTTCAGGTCCCTTGAAAACGGCAAGCACTTGTTCAGGCAGATACACCTCGGCGTGATTCGGAGTACCCGGTTGACGGCGCGGCGCAATAACAACATTCCCGCGCATGATGTCCCACAAAGCAGGCGTCACGAAGTCAACCTTTTCTTTGCCCTTCAGGTTCAGGACAATTCCTTGAAACGCCCATACCGCCATGCGTGTGTCGCCGCCAAAAATTCCGTCCACTTTGCCTGGATCAAATTTCAGTTCCTTCAGGCGCAGTTGCAAACGGCGAACATCTTCACCCTTTGCTCCATTTTTGATAACGCGAGTGAGTGCAAAACATGTGACAGGCGATGTCTCGTTGCACACAGGTGACGAAGCAGTCGTAGTTGAAGCAACGGTGGCGGGTCCAGAATTTGCCTCCACCACAACAGCACCCACAACACTTGCAAACACTGCAGCCGCGATCATTGCGGGTCGCCAGTGAATCCACCAGGGAACATGAGGGGCGGGAACCTCGTCAAAATCTGGTCCTACGTACGGCTGATTTGGTGGGTCGGTGAACGGATCATTCATCTCTGGGTCGAATGGATCGCTCACGAGTACGAAACGCTACCAACACCCCTTGCGGGACAGGTATCGCCCTATACAACAGGGCTGATATTGCGAATTTCTTTGCGTAAAGAACGGGCTTCGCGAAGAATCTTGAAGATAACGGCCGGGGAACTCAAGGTGGAGACTCCGCGAGTTCGGGGGAAGTAGTCCACACCAAACTGAATAACCGTGTAGCCGTACTTCTGGGCCTTCACCGCAAGTTCTGCGTCGATGAAGGACCCCTCACTCTTTAACTCCACGTGCGTGAAGATTTTGGTTCTGCACAACTTGAACGCAAAGTTGATGTCGCGCATGCGAACACCAAACAACACTCTGACCATGAGGTTGTAGAAGAAGGAGTAGACGGTGCGAACGTATCCCTCGCCCGTGCGATCAAATCGATACGCGCTCACCATGTCAGCGTCGTAATACCGCAGCAAACGAATGGCCTTGTGAACATCGTGCATGTCGAACGGCAAGTCGGCATCGGTGTACAACACAAGGTCGCCAGTGGCTGCCGCGTAACCAGACTTCATTGAGCCACCCAGTTTTCTGTTTTCAGGGTGACGCACAATGCGAATGCGATGATCGGAAGCGGCAAGGCGAGCCGCAATCTCTGGTGTTGCATCGGTTGAAGCATCGTCAACAATGATGAGCTCATAATCCCCGATGTCGCCTCCAGACATGAGGTCTTCACATTCTTCACGCGCAGCGTCAATGGCACGTTCGATGTAGTCCTGCTCGTTCCACATGGGGAAGAACACCGACAACTTCTGAAATGGGGTCTTCTCCATGCGAAGTAAGGCTACTGCTGGGTCTACGAAGACGGTCCGAGTACGGTGAAGGCATGGAGTTTGATCCCCCGCAGGTCTCCCCGCCGCCGTCTCTGTACTTGTCTGACGGCTGGCGCACCGTTGCGTTCATTACGTGGGTACTGGCTGGTGCGAGCGTGTTGGCTATTGCAATCACCAGCCGCACTATTGGCAGACCACTGTGGTGGCTTGGGCCAGAGAGTTCTCCAGCATCACCTCTCTTCATCTTGATACCGCTGGCAATTGTTGTACTTCCGTTAGTGGCAGCATCAAAAAAGCCTGAGGTCCTTGTCCCCGTCGGCATGGGAAGCTCCATTGCTCTTCTCATCACGGCAGTCATCGATATCTCGGGAACTCCAGCAGTTGCGCTCGCCATTGGCATCGTTGGTATCGCTGCGCTTTCGGTATCTATTGCGTTGCTGGTCATCGCTCGGCAGTACCGTTGACACCATGTCCAAGGTCCTTACTGAACTCCCCATTGGCGAACGCGTCGGAATTGCGTTCTCTGGCGGCCTCGATACTTCGGCTGCCGTTGCGTGGATGCGCGAGAAAGGCGCCATCCCGTGCGCCTACACCGCAGACCTTGGTCAGCCCGACGAAACAGATCTTTCGGGAATTCCCAGCAAGGCCAAGGAATACGGCGCAGAAATTGCTCGCCTCATCGACTGCCGCGAAGAACTCGTGCACGAAGGACTCATTGCTCTTCAATGTGGGGCCTTCCACATCACCACCGCGGGAAAGACCTACTTCAACACCACGCCACTCGGACGTGCTGTCACCGGAACCTTGTTGGTGCGTGCCATGCAAGAAGATGGCGTCGACATTTGGGGAGATGGCAGTACGTACAAAGGAAACGACATCGAGCGTTTCTACCGCTACGGCCTCATGGTCAACCCTGCACTGCGCATTTACAAGCCATGGCTCGACCCAACGTTTGTAAACGAGATGGGCGGACGCACAGAGATGAGCGAGTTCCTTCTTGCACGCAAGTTGCCTTACAAGGCTTCTGTAGAGAAGGCGTATTCAACTGATGCGAACATTTGGGGCGCCACGCACGAAGCAAAACTGCTGGAAGAACTCAACAACGGAATGGAAATTGTTGAGCCAATCATGGGCGTTGCTCATTGGCGCGACGATGTCTCCATTGCATCAGAAGACGTCTCCATTCGATTCCACGAAGGTTTCCCTGTGGCCATCAATGGCCGCGAGTTTGCAATCCGGGTAGATCTCGTCATGGAAGCAAACACCATCGGCGGTCGTCATGGTTTAGGCATGAGCGATCAAATTGAAAACCGCATTATTGAAGCAAAGAGCCGTGGCATCTACGAATCTCCAGGGCTTGCTTTGTTACACATTGCATACGAACGTCTTGTCACAGGAATTCATAACGAAGCCACTATGGAGAACTACCGCACCATGGGTCGCCGTCTTGGACGATTGCTCTACGAAGGTCGCTGGTTCGACCCGCAATCACTGATGTTGCGTGAACCGTTAATGCGCTGGATTGGAACTGCAATTACTGGCGAAGTCACTTTGCGTTTGCGACGCGGCGATGACTACAGCATCCTGGACACCACGAGCCCAAATCTCACATATGCGCCGGACCGCCTCAGTATGGAACGCGTCGAAGACGCAGCCTTTGGACCACTTGACCGAATTGGTCAACTCACCATGCGCAATCTGGACATTGACGACAGCAGAACAAAGCTTGAGGTTTATCGTTCTGCCGGAACATTGCCCAGCGGTGGCCTCTTGGCCATTGAAGACAACTCCTGACACACACCTGCAATTAACGCCGCGCGTGCAGGCATTGTGCTGAGCACAACGTGTTCATCGTCTCCGTGTGCACCGCCACCGACGGCACCAAGACCATCGAGCGTTTGCACACCAACGGCCGCCGTGAAGTTTCCGTCCGACCCGCCACCAACAACCACGCCCTGAAGCCCAGCAATACCCACTTTTGCAGCCACAATCTCTGCAAGTGCAAAGAGCTCGCTTGCGGCCGACTCATGCATTGGCGGACGCCCGATGCCACCACTCATGGTGAGACGAGAACCTTCGAGAGATGTCTGCAGTTGGGCAAATGCTTCTTCAACTCGAGGCTTCTCTTCAGGAACCGCAACGCGCACATCAACCGACATAGTGGTGCGAGCCGGAACAACATTGTCGGCAGTGCCAGACGATGCAAGCGTCGGTGTCACCGTTGTTCCACGTGCTGGGTCTGCAATAGAGACAATCTGCGGAATGAGATGGGCAAGTTCCACCAACGAGTTGATTCCCTTTTCGGGTTCCAATCCGGCGTGTGATGCGCGTCCTTCAATAGTGAGCTCGAATGTTCCTGTTCCCTTGCGACCAATCTTCAACGCTCCGCCGTCGGCACTTGGTTCAAGAACCAACACTGCACCACATGCACGTGCACGCTCCTCAATGAGTGCACGCGAAGCGCGAGAGCCAATCTCTTCATCTGCGGACAACAAAATTTCAATGTGTGATGTATCGGCAAGTGCCGCCACTGCGTGAAGTGCCTGAACAATTCCAGCCTTCATGTCGAAAACACCTGGACCTCGACCGATTCCGCCGTCTGTGGTGAACGGCAGACGCGCCAATGTGCCCACCGGGTGAACGGTGTCGTGATGCCCCAAAATGAGTACTCGCGGATCTGGCCCACCCACCCAGTGAATGTGTGGACCAACGGGCGATTCAATCAATGTTGGTCGCGAACCCAAGAGGCGCTCCATCATGCTCGCCAGTAGTTCAGCGTGCTGCGTTAACAAGTTCAGGTCACGCGAGGGTGACTCACATGTCACCAATGCATCTAGGTCGGCCACCAAAGCATCAAGCGAAAAGGACTCTGCAGAAACCATGGTTCAATCGTGCCACGAACTAGGCCTGAAACAGTGTCTCGATTTTCACTTCGGGGTGTTCAAACACCCATGAAAGAGGCTGCACTCCAATTCCTACGGTATTTGGCACCCGTATCTCACCATTCTCCAACCCGAACGGCGCGGTCACATCACGATCGAAGTATCGATTCGAAGCACTGAGGTCGGGGGTCAAAGTGAATCCGGGAAGTGAGGCAAGCGCCAAACACGATGCTCTCCCAATTCCTGTTTCCAGCATTCCACCCACCCATGCGTCGAGACCATGCGTTGCAACGATGTTGTGCATTCGCACTGCATCACTAATTCCACCAGCACGCGATGGCTTCACATTCACGACAGAGCACGCACTCATCTCTATTGCTCGCATGAGTTGATCACAATTTTCAATTGACTCGTCTAAGCACACCGGCGTGTGAATTCGGCTTGCGAGAAGTGCATGACCCTCAATGTCGTCCGCAGCCAAAGGTTGTTCTATGAATTGAAGAGAGAACTCATCGAGTGTGGACAACTGTTCAAAGTCGTCACGCGAGTACGCAGCATTGGCATCAACTTGCAGAGCCACTGCATCCCCCACTGCTGTGCGCACAGCGCGAACAACATCAACATCGCGGCCGGGTTCAATCTTTAGTTTTACGCGCCGATATCCCTCGGCTACCCGGCTGGTCACTTCACGAACAGTGTCTTCGACAGACGGCGCAAGACCCACCACTACTCCTGGCACAATCGAATCGCGCACACCACCTAGTGCATTTCGTAACGATACTTTTTCGGTGTGAGCATGGGCATCCCAGAGCGCAGATTCCAAAGCATGCTTCGCGAAATTCTTTTCAGAAACTCCCCACCATGTCTCCGCAAACATCTCAAAGACATCAACATCGCGGCCGCCAAGCAGTAACGCAAGCATCTGTAGAGACGCGTGTGATTGCGTTGCAGACTCACCTACATATTGAACACCACTAGGTGCAACATTCTCACCCCATCCAACTACACCATCTGACGTAGTGATCTCAACGAGAGATGCGGTTCGTTGCGAATGAGTGCCATGTGAAGTCACTAACGGAGTATGAATGTCCATTGGGACACGCACTGAACGGATGGAGTCAATTCGCATTGCAGTGAATCCTGTCAGCGAACTGACCAATTGGCAACACACATACCTTTTTGCGAGTACGGTGCAGTTAATGACAATCCGTGTTCTCATCTGCGATGACCACGAAATGGTCCGACAAGCGCTCGCTTCTGTGCTGAACGAAGAGGACGACCTCTCCGTCGTTCACACCACAAACTCGGTGGCATCCACTCTTGCGTTATTGCAGGAAAAAGCAGACGACATCGATGTTGCGGTTCTTGATGTTCGCTTGGGTGACGGCACCGGACACAACATCACTGAGTGGATCAAGTCGAAACACCCACGTATCAATGTTGTTCTCCTCACTTCGTTCCTTGAAGACGACGTTTTAGTCACGGGATACTCCACAAAAGCTTCTGCCATTGTTTTGAAAGGTGCTCCAGCACACGAGTTAGTGGAAGCAATTCGCGACACATCGGCTGGGCTTCAACTCATCAACGCAGTAGAAGTACGTGCTGCATCAAAACGTCTCAGCACTTTGCCTACCAATGCACTATCTGTTCTCAGCGAAATAGATCGAGAAATTGCAGTTCTCATCTCGCGCGGCATGACCGACAGAGACATTGCGGAAACCGTGCACTTCAGTTTGCAGACGGTGAAGAACCGCGTGTCGAAAATTCTCACTCAAGTGGGTGCAGCAAATAGAACACAACTTGCTGTACTTGTAGCAATGGCCGGTGAACATGCAGAGGCGCCCGACCAAACATGACGTGCCCCGTCTTGCCACCAGCAACAATTTGCGACAATCACACTGCGCTTATCTTGGCCGCACTTCGTGACTACATCGGTATTCACGAACCAATCTTCAACGACAACGACGAAATTGTTGACACTCAACTGGTGTGGTGGAACGAGCCATACGAAGCCATTCGTATTGAACCACCACTTGTTGGTCAAACAATCACAGACAAGTACTTCGAACCCGACATTGCAATTGATTTTGTCCGTCGAGCATGGCAAGAGAACTCTGTGCGACAAGTCTTTGAGATGTCTGAAGACACAGTTGACATGTACCGCCCACCAGAAGTGCTTGTTCGCATTGAAGTCACGTGGTTGCGCATTGGTGAATTGGTTGTTGAAATTGGCTCCGACTTGAGCGAGATGAACGCACTCGAGATGGAACTCATTGCACAACGTCAGGCATACACCGACGCGACACGTGAAGCACTGCTCAGCCTGGAACGCGCACGCATTGGCAGAGATCTACATGACTCAATCATTCAGAATCTTTTTGCTATTGCACTTCGTCTGCAATCGCAAAACTCTGAGCCATGGGCAGTCAATGCAATCCATGAAGTCATCAACGAGATTCGCGACACAATTTTCAACATTGAACCAGAGACACGACAACCAGTGCGAAGCCGTATTGAGAAAGTTCTTGAAATGTTCTCTGGTGCATGGACATCTCCCATCGAGCAAAACATTTCTGTGGCCCGCGAACTACCCGATGACTTAATTGACGACGTTGAAAATGTTCTTCGTGAAGGGTTGTCTAACTCTGCACGTCACGCAAAAGCCACACAGGTGTGGGTCACTCTCAACATCACAGACAACTTTGTATCGCTGCATATTCGAGACAACGGTATTGGCCCACACGGACTAAAACGCCGTAAAGCCGGCACACTTTCATTGGCGTATCGCGCAAAGTCGCATCAGGGTTCTTTTGCTCTTTCCGCAGCTGCAGAGGGTGGAACTCTGCTCACCTGGGAGTGCCCTATTAACTAGGTACCTCGGTACTCGTGTTGGGTACTAATGCCGTGCAACTGCGGTATTCAATACTGATTGAGTATGTTCATGAGAAAAAACACCTCACTCACATCACACATCGGACGCCTTCTTTTGTCGCTGTCAACGCTTGCCGTTGCCGGTGCAGGAATTGCTACAGCGGCTTCGGGGGCAATG
>CAIVDG010000249.1 GCA_903904615.1 uncultured Acidimicrobiaceae bacterium
AAGGTGCACCAACTTCGGTGACGTCGTATATGGCATCTGCCGGCAAAGTGGCCGCATTTGCTGCACTGCTTCGCTTGTTGATGTCGGGTCTCATCACTCGAGTCGACGACTGGCGACCAGTGGTCTGGGTTCTTGCAACTCTCACTATTTTTGTTGGCTCCACAATGGCTGTTGTACAGACAAATGTGAAGCGCATGTTGGCCTATTCATCAATTAGCCATGCTGGTTTCATCTTGGTGGGTGTCGAGGCCGCATCGCATCGTGGAAGCGATGGATTGTCGTCGTCCATGGCGTACCTTGCCATCTACACAATGTTGGTCATGGGTTCGTTCGCAATCTTGGTCACTGTGGCTGGTAACGGAGACGATGCAACATCGCTTGACTCGTTTAAAGGTCTCGCGCAGCGTCGGCCCGTCTTGGCTCTTGCATTCAGTGCGTTGTTGTTCGCCCAAGCCGGAGTTCCATTTACGTCTGGCTTCGTCGCAAAGTTCGGCGTCATTAAGTCCGCGGTCGAAGCTGAGTCCTATGCAATTGCTGTGGTGGCCATGGTGGGTGCAGTCATCGGTGCGTTCCTCTACCTTCGCATCATGGTCAGTATGTGGATGGAAGAGCCCGCGAGCACTGAGAAGATTGCCATTCCTCGTCCAGTCGGAGTGGTCATTGTTGCGTCTGTTGCCTTCGCGCTGGTGGTGGGCTTTTTCCCAGGCCTCTTGTTGGACGCAGCTGATTTAGTTCGCTTCGTTCCGCTCTAGTTTTGTAAGAAAACTTTCCTTCATAAACAGGAATACCTTTTTCCCCACTAAGGTCACGGTGTGTTGAAAAGTTTTTACTTTCGTGGTGTTTGCCTCGCTGTAACAGCGGCAACTTTCGCCGCGATTGGCGTTGTCCCCAGTGCTGCCAGTGCGCAAACCACCGATGACTCGCTCCCTGTGTCTCGTGACGAGTCCCGCGCTCGCTACGTTCTGGTCGCCGACTCCGCAGCGGACTACACATCACTACGAACTGACATGGTTTCAGCTGGTGCAGAAATTCTTGAAGAGTATGCCGACGTGTTTTCTGGAGCATCGGTCTTGCTCACACCGGCTCAGGCCACAGCCCTTCTCGACGACACACGAGTATCAACTCTTGAGGTAGACGACATTATTCAGTCGTCCGAGAAATCCTTAGATGAATCAGATGTCATTGCTGGTCACTACATCATCGAGATGCACTCGCGCGCAAATGCTGTCGCTCAGGAAAGCCTGTTGTCTGTTCTCGGAGAGAACGTTACGTATCAGTACACCAAAGCATTCCGCGGTTTCGCAGCTCAACTCACCACTGCAGAAGTGAAGTACATTCGCACCAATCCATTGGTGAAGACCATTGAACCCGACCGAGTAGTGCGAGTTGATGCAGAACAAGTTTCGCCACCATGGGGTCTTGACCGCCTCGACCAACAGAGCCTTCCGTTAAATCAGCGATACAGCTACCAAGGAACTGGTTCGGGAGTGACGGCATACGTAGTCGATACGGGGATTTTTTCGTCGCACTCAGATTTCGGTGGTCGAGTTCGCCTCGGGTGGCCATCAACGGGTGCCTCGGACTGTCAGGGTCACGGAACTCACGTCGCAGGAACCGTTGCTGGTGCAACGTATGGCGTAGCAAAGGCTGCCTCACTCGTCTCTGTTCGAGTTCTCGATTGTTCTGGTTCGGGAAGTAACTCCACGGTTATCGCTGGTCTCGACTGGATTGTTTCTGACCATGCTTCGGGTGTGAAGGCTGTTGCCAACATGAGCCTTGGTGGTACGTACTCTGCAACGGTGAACTCTGCAGTCGATCGTGTCATTAGCGACGGTGTCGTCATGGTGGTCGCTGCAGGTAACGAAAGTATGAGTGCCTGCACAAAGTCGCCCGCCAGTACTCCTAACGCAGTCACAGTTGCAGCGTCTACATCAACCGATTCGCGTGCCAGTTTTTCTAACTACGGAAGCTGTGTCGACCTATTTGCTCCCGGCGAGTCGATTCTCTCCACATTGAATGGTGGAGGTGCCGGGTATAAGAGCGGTACATCAATGGCCTCCCCACATGTGGCGGGTGCAGCAGCTGTTTTGTGGGGGCTAAACCCCGGTTACTCAGCATCACAAGTATCACAGGCCGTTGTTAATGGAGCGACGCAGAACAAAATCACCGACACAATGAGCTCACCCAATCGGTTGCTCTTCCTTGCTCCAAGCAGTGGCGTGGCGCCAAGTGCGCCTGCAAGTATCTCCGCAATTGCATCGTCTGGAACAGTCACTATTTCGTGGACTGCGCCATCATCAACTGGAACGAATGCCATTACCGCGTATGACGTAGTGACCAGCAGTGGTGCAGCGGTGTGTACGTGGTCGTCGGGTCCGCTTCAGTGTCAAACTTCTACGCTTTCCGCAGGTACGTACCAGTTCAAAGTGTCGGCAACGTCTTCTGCCGGAACGTCGTCCTACTCGTCGTTGTCTAATTCGGTCACTGTTTCTGCTTCAGGAAATAACGACTTCTTCGCATCAGCTCGCGCACTTTCTTCCGATAGCGGAACCGTGTTTGACTCAAATACATCAGCCACTCGTGAAACGGGCGAGCCAACTGTTGCGGGTGCTACAGCGTCTACGCGTTGGTATTCCTTTACTCCGAATTCAACGGGCTCCCTGAGTGTCAATACCAATGGAAGTTCATTCGACACTGTCCTCGGTGTCTTTACGGGTTCATCCGTTTCCGCTCTCACGTCGCGCGCATCTGACGACGATTCCGGAGATGGAACTGCAAGTCTGTTGTCCGTGTCCGTTTCATCTGGCACCACGTATTACATCCAAGTTGGCTCTTACTACTCCACATCCACGGGATCCATCACATTGAACTGGTCGCTTGCTGGTGCAACGTGTTCCGGAACACCCTCCAACGATTCCCTGGCATGCGCGACCAACATCACCAACCTCTCTAGTTCGGCGTCGGGTTCAAACGCGCTGGCAACACTTGAGCCAACCGAACTCGATACGACGAGTGTCTGCCGTTCGGTGTGGTATCGGGTCACACCAAGCGGAAGTGGTACGGCAACATTGAGTACAAGTGGAAGTTCGTTTGACACGTACATGCATGTGTATCGCGCAACATCCTCGGCTGCCACCTATGGATCACTTACGTATGTTGATAGCAATGATGACTACCCGTCTGCCACGTATAGCTATCTCTCCAATGTCAGTTTGTCGGCTGGTTACACCTATTTCATTCGTATCGCTGGCTATTCAGGCTCTTCCGGGTGTAACTCGGGCTCATTTACCTTCGCGTGGACAATCTCAATTACAGGCACGGTCACTGCGCCTGGGGCGCCAACTGGCGTAACGGCAACGGGCGGAAATAGCGCAGCGACAGTGTCGTGGACTGCACCGTCGTCTAATGGTGGAGCTGTTATCTCGTCCTACACGGCGGTGTCGTCACCAGGTGGCTACACATGCACAACAACCACATTGTCCTGCTCGGTTGCAGGGCTTACCAATGGAGTGTCTTACACATTCACGGTGTCTGCACGAAATGTTGCAGGTAGTGGTCTGTCATCAACTGCATCAAACTCGGTCACCATCGGACTTCTCAATGACAACTTGTCAGGCGCAATTGGTATTGCATCTGGAACGGTTTATTCAAGCAATACAAATGCGACACGCGAAACGAATGAACCTGATCACGCCGGAGTTGCTGGCGGAAAATCTATGTGGTTCCGTTACTCGTCTACCACGTTAAAGAACATTCGCTTGAATACTCGTGGCAGCACATTCGACACGGTTCTGGCCGTTTATAAATCAACCGCCGTGTCATCAGGTTCCTCTGGTTCGGTGTACGGGGCGGTTCACGAGGGCAGTTCACTTTCGTTATCCGCGCCGGCAGGGTCAGTCTTTACTGGAATTACTTTTGCAAGTTATGGCGACCCCTCAGGCGATGCGGGCCAGTATGCATTGGGGTCGTGTCATGCTGCTACGACCGCTGCAATCGTCTCGAATACGTTTATTGGCCAAAGCACTGGCTCAGTTCTCGCAGCAAACAGCACGTTTGGTGATCCATGTCCTGGGACCTTCAAGCGTTTGTATGTTCGACTTACCTATGGTCCTGCAACTGGAGTGTCGTACAGCAATCTTCAAGCAGTTGTTGCAAACGATGACGCAACAGATGCCATTAACGGGTCAAGTTTTGTTTCGTTTACGGCACAGCCAAACATCGTCTACTACGTAGTGGTTGATGGGTATGACGGTTGGAACGGCGTTGCTTCTGGATCCATCACCTTGAATACAGAGGAAGAGTCAACTCAACTTCCTGGAACTCCAACACGTGTTCTGGCCGCGGCCACTAGTGGGGGTGCCGCAATCTCCTGGCGTCGACCCGACACTAACTTTGCGTCAATCACGGGCTACCGCGTCACAAGTTCGCCAGATGGGAGAACTTGTGAGGCAGGTGTCGACGTTTTCTCGTGTGTCATCACGGGTCTCGTCAACGGCCGTACGTACACATTCACTGTTGTATCGCTGAACGCACTTGGTGCATCTGCAGCATCTGTTCCATCAAATGCTGTCACGCCTGCGGCATCTGACATCACCCGTTCTCTTGCGACAGCTTGGGGCGTCGACAGAGTGGACGAACGCAGTTCCACACTTGATGGCTACATTGCTATGGCCGGTCGCGGACAAGGCGCTCGACTCTACGTAGTAGATACAGGTATTCGCGCATCACACGTCGAGTTCGCAGGTCGAATGGCTACCGGTTATTCCTCCATAAATGACGGTTATGGCACCAGCGATTGCAATGGTCACGGCACTCACGTGGCGTCATCAGCAGCTGGCTCAACATATGGCATCGCATCCGCGGCCACAGTGGTACCTGTGCGAGTCCTCGATTGTGACGGCTCTGGAACAGATTCTGGTGTTATTGCTGGATTGAACTGGGTGGCCCAGAACATCCGCGCCACGAATACAACGGCAATCGTCAACATGAGCCTTGGTGGCTCGTATGACTCAGCGCTCAACGCAGCGGTACGTTCAATTGTTTCTCTCGGTGTTCCCGTTGTTGTTGCCGCTGGTAACGATGGTCGCGATGCATGTGGTGCATCGCCTGCAAGTGAACCCACAGCAATCACCGTTGCTGCCTCCACAATCTCCGATGAGGAAGCCGTGTACTCCAACTACGGATCTTGTGTCGACATTTTCGGACCGGGTAGCTCGGTCCTTGCTGCGGGAATTTCTTCAGATACTTCAACCAGCACAAAGAGCGGTACGTCAATGGCGGCACCTCACGTTGCCGGATACGCCACGGTGGTGAAGGGCTTGTTCCCATCTGCAGGTGCAACTGCCGTTGCAGCTGCCGTCGTCGGTTCGGCTACTCCAAATGTTCTTTCGTATGTGTCTAGCAATACTGCCAACAAACTGTTGTTTGTTGGCCTTGCACGATGTGACGTGGCAGCACTTGCAGGTGTGGTGTGTTCTGCATTGGTTGCCCCTGCCCCTGCTGCGCCAGTACCTACCAAGGTCACGCTCATCACATCAAAGACACCCGCAACAGCAACGAATCTTGCCAAGACAGCAAGACTCACCGTGCCTACTGGTGCAAAAGTTTCTGTGAAGGTCGCGAGTAGTGCATCCCGTTACTGCAAGGTCAGGTCCAACAAGGTGTATGCCGTTCGTTCTGGAACCTGCACTATGAGCGTCACGGTCGCTGCAAAAGGCAAGAAGACCGTGACAAAGACCTTGAAAATCAAAGTCAAGAAGTAGTTATCTAGTGGCGCGTGCCACTAACTCCATAAACAATCCCTGGTTGTGTGGGTCATCTTCTGCCGTATCTTCGGGGTGCCACTGAACCCCAACAACCCAGGTAGCTGCCGTGTGTTCCACGGCCTCAATAGTTCCGTCCTGAAAAGTTCCTACCACGGATAGGTCTCTCGCGAGTTCGTCTATCGCTTGGTGATGAAATGAGTGCACAAGCGGTTCATGTGTGCCCATTGCAAGCGCAACACGAGATCCTGGAACAAGCTGTACATCGTGCATGGTGTCTCGATGGTCGGGAGTGGTGTCGAGATGTTGAATCAATGTTCCGCCAAGAGCAACGTTCAGAATCTGGTGTCCGCGACAAATTGCGAGAATAGGAATATCTCTTTCAATCGCACGGCGAAGGGCCACAATTTCAAACTCGTCAATGAACTCATTGACGCCGTATAGACGTGCACGTTCGGTGTGTCCATAACTACTGGGAGACACATCTCCTCCGCCCAGCAACACCATTCCATCGCATCGGTCAACAGTGGCTCGAATCAAGTCATGGTTATCTGTTGGTGGAAGAACAACAGGTAGTCCACCTGCTCGTTGCACTGCATCTGCATAAAAGCGCCCACCACTCACGACCGGAGTGCGTTGTCCTTGCGCTTCGTCGCTTCGTCGACCCGGAATAACGATGAGCGGTGCGCTCATCCGGGCGTAATTTCATCAACGATGTATCCACCAGAAGTCGCTGCTGCCATCACCGTTGCAGCGTGTTCGCGTGAACGAACTTCCAGCACTACCTGCACGCCTGTTTCGCGCACGTGTAAGTCGATGCCTTCTCTGACGTGTTCTACTTCAATGAGGTTTGCACCCACTTGAGCAAACAATGCAAGAAGTCCAGCGAGTCCGCCGGGTCGGTCGGAAATACGAACAAACAGAATAAGACGACGCCCTGCTTGTGTTTCGTGGCGACGAATGAGGTTGGGAACAAGTCCGAGGTCGACGTTTCCGCCGGAGAGAACGACACATGTAGTTCCCGAGGACGAAGGCGTTACTTGTCCGCTCAAAAGCGCAGACACACCAACTGCGCCACCGCCTTCTACATACAACTTTGCACGATCCATCAAGAGAACCATTGCATCGGCAACAAGATCTTCTTCGACGACAACAATCTCGTCAACCCATTGTTCAATGATGGGGCGCGTGAATTCGCCGGGCTCCTTCACGGCAATACCATCGGCCAGCGTGACAATAGGTCCGTCCGCTGGTGGTGAACCTGCGTATGGTGCGCATGCTCGAACTTGAACACCAATCACACGCACATGTGGCTTTAGTTGTTTCACTGCGAGTGCAACACCGCCTGTTAGCCCTCCACCGCCGAGAGGCACAATGACAGTGGTTAAGTCGTCGATGTCTTCAATAAGTTCAAGTCCAAGAGTTGCTTGCCCCGCAACGACCATCGGATCATCAAATGGATGACAGAAATTCATTCCGGTTTGTTCTGCGTGCTTGCGTGCAAGGTGCACTGCGTCAGACAACGTGTCGCCACCTTCAGTGAGTGTGGCTCCGTACGAACGGACTGCTTCCATCTTTGACAACGACGCACCGGCCGGAACAAAAATTTGGCACGGCACACCAAAGTGTCGAGCAGCAAATGCAAGCGACTGCGCGTGGTTGCCTGCGCTACCTGCAACAACACCACGCGACGCAAGTGTTCCAAGAGATGCAAGCTTGTTCATGCCGCCACGAATCTTGAACGAACCAGTTCGTTGCAAGTTCTCCGCCTTGAAAACAACGGTGCCGCCACATCGCTCGGACAGCGCCGCCGATTCCGTGATGGGTGTGTGCTTCACCACGCCACTGCCTGCCTGGCGGGCAGCGTGAATTATGGAGAGATCGATAGGGAAGTCGGCCATGCGTCACCTACCGTAGTGGTCATGCGTGCAGCCCTAATTGCGAACTGTGATGATGCCGACCCGGGTTTCGTGGGTCGCTCGTTGCGCCAACGCGGATTTTCATTCACCGAATACATCCGTGAGCAATGGGAGCACTGGCCATCTCTTCAGGGAATTGACCTCGTGGTGTCGATGGGCTCATCGTGGAGCACCTACTGGGAGAAGCACGCTGGTCCCATCAGTGCGGAACAAGACCTCATTCGCCAAGCTCTGAAGGACGGCATCCCGGTCTTAGGCATCTGCTTTGGGGGCCAACAATTGGCAACCGCCCTCGGTGGAACAGTCACAAATGCACAAAGTCCAGAAATCGGGTGGTTTCGGGTGGAAAATGTTCCAGAAACGGCAGATTCTTCCCCAAAATGCCTCACGGAAGGGCCATGGATGCAGTGGCACTACGACCGATTCTCCGTTCCGTCGGGGGCCACGGTGTTGGCGGAATCCCCGGTGGGACCCCAAGCCATTGTGTGTGGTCGAGCCCTAGGGCTGCAGTTTCACCCCGAAGCAACCGAATCGATTGTCCGGCAGTGGGCATCGGGTGAGGGTGCCGATGAACTGGCCGCTCAGAAGATCTCCGCTCCCGACCTGCACGCTGAGACGTCGGACACAGTGGTCGATGCCGAACGCCGATGCGATGAACTGGTGGCCTGGTTCCTGAGCGATG
Organism: uncultured Acidimicrobiaceae bacterium; assembly: GCA_903904615.1. GTDB lineage: Bacteria > Actinomycetota > Acidimicrobiia > Acidimicrobiales > Ilumatobacteraceae > UBA2093. The sequence continues at coordinate 8,364 of CAIVDG010000249.1, forward strand.
TGGCACAAAGGCACATGCCGAACACCTGATTTCAGGCAGTGAAGTTGGGGGCGTAATGGGCCCCCGTAGTAGTTTCGATAGCGATGTCTCCGTTCCTACGGTCTTATCTCACTGTTGTGTGGTTTGGCCTCGCCGCCTTTTTGATTGCCGGATTGTTGCTGGGTATCTCTGCATTGGTCCGACCCAATAAGCCAACTGCTGAAAAGTTGCTCACGTACGAGAGCGGTGTAGATCCCGTCGGTGAAGGTTGGTCGCAAAGCCAAATTCGCTATTACGTTTTCGCACTTCTCTTCGTCATCTTCGACGTTGAAGCAGTGTTCATTTTCCCATGGGCAACTCAGCTCGAGCGATACGCCGTTTTCGGTCTCGTTGAAATGGGCATCTTTGTCGGCGTTTTGTTGCTCGGTCTTGTCTACGCGTGGCGCAAGGGCGTCCTTCGCTGGGTTTAGGAAGAAGGATTTCACTCGTATGGGTCTTGTAGATCGTGGCCGCCTTCCAAAGCCACTCACCTCTCTCTTTAACCTCGGTCGCTCATACAGCTTGTGGGTGTACCAGTGGGGTCTTGCATGTTGCGCCATTGAAATGGGTGCAGCGTTCGGCTCTCCTCGTTACGACGTTATGCGCCTCGGAGTTATCCCTCTGCCAGCGTCGCCTCGTCAAGCAGACCTCGTTGTCATCTCCGGAACTGTGACAGACAAAATGGCGCCAGCCATTAAGCGTTTGTATGAACAGATGCCAGAACCCAAGTACGTGATCTCTATGGGAAGTTGCGCCAACTGCGGCGGTCCTTATTGGGATAGTTATTCGGTTACAAAAGGTGTCGATCAAATCATTCCTGTTGATGTGTATGTCCCTGGTTGTCCACCGCGTCCCGAAGCGTTGCTTGAAGGCATTGTTCTATTGCAGCAACGCATCAAGAACGAAGACATGGGCGCACGTTGGCGCGGCGAAGGCACAAAGCCAATGAATGTGGTCGATGGTGAGTCGGCTGAAAAGGGAGGTGTTCCCGTTGTCGTCAACTGATACAACAACTGAGGCACCACGCGATGAGCGTCGCGATGCCGAAATGGCACGCATCACAGGTGCACTTGGTGCCGCCGTTCTCGATTCTCTAGTCAAAGCAAACGACGACATGTGGATTCGCGTGTCGGCCGATGCGTGGCGTACCACTGGTGAAACGTTGAAGTCACTTGGGTATAGCTATTTCTGTTTCTTGTCGGGTATCGACTGGCTGCCATCGCCATTTGGCAAAGGCGAAGAAGATCCCACCGAGCCAACACCAGAGCGGGATTCCACTATTAAGCAGGGTTACACCGGCGGTGCCACTCGCTTCCAAGTCATCGCTCGTGTCATGCAGCCCTTCACGTCACTTGGTGTCAACATCAAGGTCGACATCGACGATTCAATGGCTATCGATTCGTGGTGTTCGGTGTACGCCGGCGCTAACTGGCACGAACGTGAAACTCATGAAATGTTTGGCATTGGTTTCAACGGCCATCCTGACCTTCGCAACATGTACTTGCCTTCAGACTTTGAAGGATTTCCGCTGCGCAAAGATTTCCCATTGCTCGCCCGCATCGTGAAGCCATGGCCAGGAATTGTCGATGTTGAACCGCTTCCGGGCGACGACGAACAGGAAGGCGAAGCATCATGACCATGCTTGGCGATCGTCAACAACTCGCGTACATCGCAGCACAAGCTGCAGATGCTCGCGTGAATGTCGAACTTGAAACAGAGGGCATGACCCTCAACATCGGGCCGCAGCACCCTGCTACTCACGGAACACTGCGCATCATTGCTCGTCTCGACGGTGAGCAAGTGGTGTGGGCAGAACCGTCTGCTGGCTACATGCACCGCGGTTACGAAAAGCTCACAGAAGTTCGTACGTACCCACAAGTCACTGCATTGGTCAACCGCATTGACTGGCTTGGTTCATTCGCAAACGAAGTGCCATTCATTCTCGCCGCAGAAAAGTTGATGGGTGTTGAAGCACCTGCACGTGCACAGCACATTCGCACCATCTTGTTCGAACTCTCTCGCATCGCGAACGTGTCGTTGTTCTTGGGTGACCTTGGTGTGCAGCTTGGCGCCGTAACGCCAGTGTTCTTCGCATTCCGTGACCGTGAATATGTTCTCAACCTCATCGAAGCAGCAACGGGTGGACGTTTCCACCCCAACTTCGACCGCATCGGTGGATTGAAAGACGATCTTCCTGCTGGCTTCATTGACGAAACACGCATGGTCATGAAGAAGTTGCGCACGTTCTGCGATCAAATTGAAGACTTGTTGTTCGGAAACGAAATCTTCCAATCACGTACGCGCGGAATTGGTGTCATTCCGAAAGATGTTGCTTTGCAATACGGACTTTCCGGCGCCAACTTGCGCGCAAGTGGAGTCGATTGGGACCTTCGTCGCGATCAAGAACTTCCCATGGCGTGGAACAAGGCCGATTGGAAAGTGTGGACACACCCAGACGGCGACTCATTCGCACGTTGTTGGGTACGACTGCAAGAAGTTCGTGAATCCACCAAGATTGTCGACCAACTGCTCGACACAATTCCTTCTGGTCCCGTTATGGCCAAGGTTCCCAAAATCATCAAGGTTCCCGAAGGCGAAGCATGGGTGTCCACCGAAAACCCACTCGGTGAAATGGGCTACTACGTCGTGTCGCAAGGTGATCAAGGTCCCTTCCGCGTCAAGATTCGCAGTGCATCGTTCAACAACATCTCCATTGTTCCTTGGCTACTGAAGGGTGTGTACGTCCCCGACATCATCACCATCCTTGCGTCGCTGTACTTCATTCTCGGAGACATTGATCGCTAATGAGTAGTGCATTAATTGCTGCCGACTTGGCCTACTGGGCACAGTCTTTGTTACGAGTTCTTGGCGGACTTGTGGCAGTGCTGTTGCCTGCAGGCACGGTTGTGTACCTGTTCTTGTTCAAGATGATGTCGTTCATGCAGTCACGTCTTGGTCCAATGGAAGCTGGTCCATACGGATCCATGCAGTTGTTTGCCGAAGTAGGCAAGTGGTTGCAAAAAGAAGACATCGTGCCCGCCAATGCTCAACCAGAGGCACGCATCTTCAAAATGGCACCGCTCATTGTGTTGGCCAGCACGTTCCTTCTTGTTGTTGTCGTCCCGTTCGGACCCGACGCATGGTTCACCGATTTTGAAGTCGGAATCTTCTACGCACTTGCAGTGTCATCGGTGTCAGTTCTTGGCATTCTCATCGCCGGTTGGTCAAGTGCGAACAAGTACTCATTGTTGGGTGGCTTGCGTGCAGCTGGTCAGCTCATCGCATACGAACTTCCTATGGTTCTCGCCGTCGTCGGCGTTGTCATCCAGGCCGGCACTATGAACCTGCAGCAAATCGTGGTTGCCCAAAACGCTGGGTCCATGTTCGGGTGGAACGGTGTTGGTAATCCGTACATCCTCACTCAGTTCGTCGCATTCATCATCTTCATGATTTCTGTTCAAGCAGAACTCACACAGACTCCGTTCGACATGCCCATCGCTGAATCGGAACTCGTCTCGGGTTACATGACCGAATACTCCGGTTTCCGTTTCCTCATTTTCTTCATTGGTGAGTTCGCTACCGCAGGCGTCTTTGCAATGATCGCGTCCGTTTTGTTCCTCGGTGGTTGGGGTGTTCCGTTTGCATGGTTCGGTTGGACCGACATGGACAGCATCGACAACTGGATGAATGTCGTCGGACCACTCATTCTCTTCACGAAGATGATTGTCCTCGTGTTCTTCATCATGTGGGTGCGTTTCTCATTCCCACGTTTCCGTGAAGACCAGTTGCAGCGCTTCGCGTGGAAAATTCTTATTCCTGTCTCGCTCGTCAACATCATGGTGACGGCTGTGCTGAAGGTGGCGTTCTAATGGCTAAGCCCAAAGTTCCTGGTTTATTCAAGGGTCTCGGTGTCACATTCGGCACGCTCATGCGTACGGCTACTGAAGGTTCCAACACCATTCAGTATCCGCACGAGAAAGAAACCCCACCTATTCGTGCGCGTGGTGTTATCGCATTACACGAAGGCAACTGCACATCCTGCATGTTGTGTGCACGTTCATGTCCCGACTGGTGTATCTACATCGAAGGACACAAAGAACTTGCTCCACCACGTCGTGCAGGTGGTGCGCCTCGCAAAGTAAACAAGCTCGACCGTTTCGACATCGACTACGCGTTGTGCATGTATTGCGGTATCTGTGTTGAAGTGTGCCCATTCGATGCTTTGTTCTGGAGCCCTGAGTACGAATACTCAGAACCACGAATCGCCGACCTTCTTCACGACATGACGAAGTTGGGCGAGTGGATGGAAACAGTTCCTGAAGCACCAGAACTTGAAGCCGGTGCCGACAAGAAGGGCAAGAAGTAATGGTCGCTGCAGATCTTCTTATTGCTCAGAACATTGGGTTCTATCTCATTGCCGCCATCATGGTGTTCGGCGCATTCCGTGTTGTGACCACTCGAAACGTTGTGCACGCTGCGTTGTGGTTAGTAGTAGTTCTTGCCGGAGCGGCCGCTCAATACATTCTTCTTGCAGCAGAATTTGTTGCGGTCACCCAGGTACTGGTGTACATCGGCGCGGTCATGGTGTTGTTCCTTTTCGGCACAATGTTGACCCGCGCACGTATTGGTACCGATTCGGAACTGAACAACAAGAACTGGTTCATGGGAATTCCAGTAGCAGTTTTGTTGCTCGCCACGTTGATCATCGCTCTGAATGATGGATTTGGTGACGAACAGTTGCCTACTGACGCAGCTGTTGTGAACACACAGCAAATCTCCGATCAAATCTTCGGACCGTATTTGTTGCCATTCTGGGCATTGTCGTTTGTTCTTCTTGCAGCCACTATCGGAGCCATCGTGCTCGCACGGAGGGACTAAGCCATGTTGCTCAACCAGTTCCTCATCCTTGGAGCAATTCTTTTCTGCATTGGCGTCTATGGAGTCATCGCACGAAAGAACGCAGTTCTCGTGCTGATGTCTATTGAGCTCATCTTGAACTCGGTCAACATCAACTTGTTGGCCTTTTCGTTGCGCAACGGGTCAACAGATGGCCACACGTTCGCTTTGTACATCATTGCTATTGCTGCGGCCGAAGTCGGCGTTGGTCTCGCAATGGTTCTTCTCATGTATCGCAACCGTCGTTCCGTTGGTCTCGACGAACTCTCAGAGATGAAGGGCTAGGCACATGCTCGTTCAAGCCACGGAAACTGCAGAGACTGTTCTCACCTCGGGCTGGTTCTTAGACCACGCCTACATCATCCCGCTCATCCCAGCGGTTGCCTTCTTCCTCATCATCTTCTTCGGCAAGCGCATGCCAATGAAGGGTTCAGAATTCGGCATCGCATCCATGGTCGGGGCACTCGTGTTCTCCGGTGGCGCTGCATACCAGTGGATCCAACGCGTGAATGGAGTCAGCGAAGAAACCTTCGTTGAACCAGTCATTAAGTCGTGGACATGGTGGCAAAACGGCGGATTCAGTTTTGGAATTGGCCAGCACATCGATGGTTTGTCGCTCACCATCCTTGTTGTCGTTGCGTTCATTTCCACCTTGGTGCAGATCTACTCAACTGAATACCTGCACGGCGATCGTCGCTACACACATTTCTTCGCATCGCTCACACTGTTCTCTGCAGGCATGTTGAACATGGTGGTTGCCGAGAACATGATCCAGCTCATCTTGGGTTGGGAAATCATGGGCCTGTGCTCGTTCATGTTGATCGGCCACTGGTGGGAAGATGGCGCCAATAGCCGCGCTGCTCTCAAGGCGTTCTTCACTACACGAACCGGCGACATTGGTCTTCTTGTTGGAACATCGGTGTTGTTCTTTGCAGCCAACGAGTGGACACAAAAGAACCTTGGTGTGTCTGGTTTCAGCATCCGCGGGTTATCTGCGTGGGCGCTCAGCGGTACGCCTGGACAAACCGCAATCACCGTAGGTGCGGTGGCACTCTTCATCGCATGTATTGGTAAGTCTGGTCAGTTCCCACTGCATACGTGGTTGCCAGACGCAATGGCTGGTCCAACCCCGGTCAGTTCATTGCTCCACTCGTCCACCATGGTTGTGGCTGGTGTGTTCCTTGTTGCTCGTTTGTATCCAGTGTTCTTCGAAGGAATGAACATCCTTGGCACAAATGTGAACTTCATTGTGGTCATTGGCGGTATCACCATTGTTATTGCTGCCGCGCTCGCGTTTGTCCAAACAGACATCAAGAAGGTGTTGGCGTACTCCACTGTTTCGCAGTTGGGCTACATGATGATGGGCCTTGGCGCAGGCGCCTGGTTGCCCGCTGTCTTCCACATCTTCACCCACGCGTTCTTCAAGGCGTGTTTGTTCCTTGCAGCTGGCTCAATTAGTCATAGCGCATCGCACCACTCATT
>CAIVDG010000250.1 GCA_903904615.1 uncultured Acidimicrobiaceae bacterium
ATGAGATTGATCGTATTGAGGCACTGCACGCAGAAGGAGTGCCGGCACCACGCGTGCAGTTACGCATCACGCCTGGTGTTCATGTGGAAACTCATGCGTATATCTCTACGGGCCAAGACGACAGTAAGTTCGGCTTCAACTTGAATAACGGTGATGCGCATAAAGCAATTGCGCGTGCACAATCTTCGTCTTCAATGACTTTGGTGGGTATCCATTGCCACATCGGGTCGAATGTTGTTGCAGTACAGAACTTCCGCGATGCATGGCGAGTCATGGTGAACATGTTTGCGCCTCTTGGCTTACCTGAAATCACATTGGGTGGCGGACTTGGCGTTGCATACACCGCGGCCGACACAGCTCCCACAATGAGTGAGTGGGCAGAAGTACTTCGCGACGCAACAACGGACTTGCCAGCCGGAACTCATGTGTACGTAGAACCAGGGCGAAGCATTGTGGCGTCTGCTGCGGTCACTGTGTACACAGTGGGCACGGTGAAAAACATCGACGGCATCCGCACGTACATCGCTGTAGATGGCGGCATGAGCGATAACCCGCGACCCATGATGTACGACAGCGTGTACGAAGTGTTTGATCCACAGCGATGTGGAGCAACTCGAAGCAGCCGCGCGCGCATTGTGGGCAAGCATTGCGAAAGCGGCGACATTCTGGTGAATGATGCACCCGTGCCAGACGGTGTGGCAGTGGACGATCTACTGGTTATGCCGGTTACCGGTGCATACGGATACGCAATGGCGAGCAACTACAACAAAGTGCTGCGCCCAGCGGTGGTGTTTGTACGCAATGGGTCTGCTCGCCTAGTGATTCGACGCGAAACTCCCGACGATTTAGTACGTCTTGATGTTTAAAGTCGCCACACCTTCTCCTTACTGTTACCAGTAACGAAAGGAGGCTCACGTGGCCGATTTAACGGAATGCCCGAACTGCGGGGGACCACTCGTGGGAAGTGGCTCCGACCTGCGGTGTACCGAGTGTGGGTTCTCTGGCGACGACTTTGACGACATAGACGATGTTGAAGACCTCTACGACAGCGATGACTTGGACGATGTAGAGGACTACGACAAGGAAGACATCGACTAATTGGGTCATTTTGTGGGTGGTCCGCCCTTGACCGACAAGGGGTGAAACACCCCGCCACTAAGGTGCCACTTCGTGGCAACCTCCTATTTCCTCCATGCGGCCGACCTCCATCTCGGCTTCCAACTCACAAGCCTTGGCGGGCGCATCAGCAAAGAGAAGGCCGATCGCATACGCCAAGAAGCAGCGCAAGTGTTCGACGATCTTGTGTCGCTTGCTATTGAACGCAAGGTTGAGTTCGTTGTTCTTGCCGGAGACGTGTACGACCATGCGGAGAACGATCCAGGCGCAAAGCAACGTGTTTATCGCGGCTTTCAGCGACTAGAAAAAGAAGGCATCCGTGTCTTCGTGGTGCACGGCAATCACGATCCTGTCGGTAAGAAAATGAACGCGGTTAGTGATGCTCCTTCAAATGTTCACGTGTTCAAACACGGTGAAGTGGGGGAGGAAAAGATTCGTCTGCGAAATGCTGTCGAGGTCACTGTTGCGGGTATTAGTTACGAGACAGAAGCCGAGTCCGAAAACCTTGCTGTGAAGTTCTCATCGGTGTCTGGTTCCACCATTGTCGGGGTATTGCATACAAATGTCGGTGGCATGGGTACCGCTGGAGGCCACCACAACTACGCCCCATGTTCGCAAGACGACTTGAAAAACTCCCCCGTCAACTATTGGGCACTCGGACACATTCACGACCGAAAAGTTGTTGAAACTCCACGTGGCTTCTGGGCATACCCCGGAAACTTGCAGGGCCGTAGTACTAAGGCAACCGAGTGTGGTGCTAAGGGTGTTCTTATCGTTGGCATTAGCGATAGTGGTCGCATAGAAACTCCCGAATTCGTGCCAGTCGACCGAGTTCGCTTTGAACGCCTTGCGGTGCAGACACAGTCATGTGAAACCGATATTCAAGTGTTTGAAACTGTCTTACACGAGGTGCAGGACGTTGTTCAGCGAAATTCTGGACTTCCTATGCTGATCCGAATTGAGTTGGTGGGTCGCACTCCGGCATTCGAAGACTTGAAGAAGCAAAACGAAGAACTACTGGTCAACATCCGCGAGCACGTGTCATCTGTTATTGGTGAAGGTGAAATTGTGAAGGTTGTCAACTCCACTTCTCCGAATGTTGATCCACAGGAAATTCGTCAACGAACAACCGTGTTGGCTGAAGCTCTTAAGTTGTTGGATTCTTCAGAAGCTCCAGACGAGGTTCGCAGCAGCGTTGAACGTCTTCTCATTGAAAAACTGGTGGTGGAATCGTGAGCAGCTTCAAAATTCTTTCGTTGAAGGGCCTTAGTTTTGGGCGATTCAGTAATCGCGCTATTGACGATCTGGGCCACTCATTCATTGTGGTGCATGGTGCAAACGAGTCTGGTAAGTCAACGCTCACTGAGATAATCACCTGGATGACAGGTGGCCCTGTCGGCAAAGCAGCCGATGCGCAACGATTTGGTGAGCCAGAACAGGTGCTCACTGGTCGCCTTATTGCTGAATTGAACGGTCAACCAGCGGACATCGAAGGAAAGTTCAAAGTCAAGAAGACCGGCACGCCAAACGATGCTCGAACCGGCACGGTAGGTGCCTCCGGCGTCACTGCCCGGGAAGTGATGGCTCAGCTGGGGCATCTACAAGCCGACGACTATGCATTCATTTACAGATTCATTGGGCCAGTTCTTCACGACACAGAGTCCTCAGAGAATTTCGAATCAATCCTGTCTCAATTCGCAATCGGTAGCGCTGTCACCGACATCAATCCGGCGACTATTGCAAAAGAACTGTTGCGTGAAGCCGAAAGCGCAAAGTCAGAAGCCAACAAACTAAAAGGTGCTATCAAGGAAATTGATACAAAGATTCAGCAAGCAGAGCTTTCACCGAAGAGACTCTCGGAAATTGAGATTGAACTCGATCGTATTAAGCAGGGTCTTCAAGAAATTTCTGAGGCCGGAATTCTGCGCGCACGTCAAATGGAGTATTTGCGAATCGCAATTTCTTCGTTTGACAAGAATGAAGAAGTTCGTGCGTTGCAAACGCAATTCAATTCGCTGGCTACACCCGCACCAGAATGGCGCGACGCTGTCAAGAATGTTGCAGACATCAAGCGTGAAATCGGTGAAGCAAAAGCATTGGCCGCTTCGCTTGCTGGCGCCCAAGACCAGTTGTCTCGAAATGCATCTCAAATCGGACTCAATCACGAGGAGTTGGCGGGCCGTTCTCTCACTTTGGATCAAAAGGGTCAGGTTCAATCTGCTGGTAACGCGTTGAAAGACGCTCGTAGTGCACATCAGGCAGCACAATCCACATTCGATTCCGGCGCGAACACCATTCGCGAAAAGATGTCAGCAGTTCGCGATGCTGCACACAATCTGGGAATTACAACAGATGCTGCATCATCACTGAGTGCTGTCATCGGAACATGGAACCAACTGAACAATGCGGCTGTTACATGGAACAATGCACATGGCGCTGCTCGTCAGCAACAAGACACAAGCGATAAAGCGGACGAAGCAGTTCGTGCTGCTCGCGAGCAAGTAGAGATTGAAGAAAAGCGGGTGGGGCCAGATGCACCCATAGTTTCTAAGAGAAACGATCTTCCGTTACTCGCTGGAATTGCTTTGGTCGGTCTTGCCGCCGGAGCCTTCTGGCAAGGCGCACTCGTCATCTCTGCACTTCTTATTGCAGTGGTCTTCGGGGTGTCGTTGCGCAAATCGCGAGCCAGTGGCGGTGCATTGTTGTCTACGTCCGATGCACTTCAGGCAGCGCGCCTTCGTCTCTCCGATGCGCAGTCAGCGGCAAATAGTGCTCGCGAAATTGCAGCTAGGGCCCGAATCGACGCAGATACTGCTCAAGAAGTGTTTGCCGGGCATCTTTCTGCATTTGGCGTTGCTCTCCCAGTGGTGGAACTTGCTCAAGATGTGTGCGTTCGAATCAATGTGGCAGCACAGGTCGTTCAGCAGTTACGAGACGCAGAAACCGCACAACGTTTGGTTGAAGGAACAGCAGACCAAGCAAAAGATGCCGAGAAACTCGCACAAACACAATTTGACTCAGTGTTGGCATCTTGTGGCATTACCTATGCCGGATCTCTCGATCAATTGAGCACATGGCTCGATGCATACTTTGCGTGCCTCGCCTCGGTAAAGAACGTGAACGACATTCGTCATTCACTGACGGAGAAGGAATCATCAGTTCAA
>CAIVDG010000251.1 GCA_903904615.1 uncultured Acidimicrobiaceae bacterium
ACCGACACCTTGACTGGCGAAGGCATCGGCCAAGCGCTAGAGACCGGGATTGCCGCAGCTGAAGCCATTCATTCGGGTTCCGACGCCGCATCGGTTCGTCGTCGCTATTCCGATTCGCTCGACAAGACCTTGCTTGCCGACCACCGCATGTCGGCTGCATTAGGGAAGCTGCTCGCCTCACCACGAATCACGCGATGGGTGCTTGCGCTGGTGAACACCAATAACTGGACACGGAAAAACTTCGTTCGTTGGATGTTTGAAGACGAAACACGCGCGGTGGCTCTCACGCCACGACGCTGGCATCGCCAATTCTTGAAACGGCCCGGTGCCTATCAACAATAAAGAGGGTTGTACGGTGGTGTCATGAAGACACGCCTTACGGAAATGCTCGATATTGAACTTCCCATCATGCTCGCCGGCATGGGTGGTGTCTCCTACAGCGATCTTGTTGCAGCCGTTTCTGAAGCGGGCGGCATCGGAACCTTCGGTGCAGCACCAATGACAACTGAATTGTTGGTGTCAGAAATGGCGCGAGTACGCACCATGACAAAGAAGCCTTTTGGTGTGGACCTTCTCACTGCATCACCAGATTCCATTGAGCGGAATTTGAAGGCGATCATCGAAGGTGGCGCAAGTATCTATGTTGCAGGTCTGGGTGTTCCGCGCGAGATCATCGACGAACTTCACCGACACAACATCCTTGTTGGTTCAATGTGTGGAAAAGTTCGCCATGCCACCGCTGCGGTCGCTAGCGGATGTGACTTCGTTGTTGCTCAAGGAACCGAAGCAGGCGGGCACACCGGAACCGTGGCCACCATGGCATTGGTTCCACAGGTTGTCGACGCCGTTCAAGGGAAAGTGCCTGTAGTTGCTGCAGGTGGAATCTTCGATGGGCGTGGCCTCGTTGCTGCACTCGCACTCGGCGCAGAAGGTGTGTGGATTGGAACCAAGTTCATTGCAACCCACGAAGCACACACCGGCACTGGATACAAAGAAAAGATGCTGGAGATGGCCGAAGACGACACCGTCATCAGCAAGGCATACACCGGCAAAACATGCCGCGTCGCTCGCACCGAATGGACGCAACACTTCGACGAACACCCCGAAGAACTTCAAGGGTTTCCCGGACAAGCCATTGCGACCATTCAGGCCGGAATTCACCATCTTGGCGTCGGGCCCGACGTAGTTCTCGACACCAATAAGGCATTCATGGCAATTGGCCAAGCAGTTGGTGCAATTGACGAAATCAAGCCAGCTCGTCAAGTCGTAGAAGAAATAATGAACGAGGCGCGTCAAGTCTTTGAACGCCTCGACTCAATGCGCTAATCATCGTCGTCCGCAAACGTTGTGAGACCTAGTCTCTAGTTCTCATGTTTTCGCTCCTACGCCGCAACCGAGACATTCGCCTTGTGTTCGGCGCACAAGTGGTTTCATTTCTTGGTGACTGGTTCACATTTGTAGCAATGGCCGGACTCGTCGAAGACGCCACGAACTCTCGGTTTCTTGTCTCGCTTGTTCTCGTCTCAATGACCATTCCTGGTCTCTTCATGTCCCCGATTGCAGGTTCATTCGC
>CAIVDG010000252.1 GCA_903904615.1 uncultured Acidimicrobiaceae bacterium
CGCGTCGATAACTGTTTTCTGCCAATTAGGGTAATTATGACCCACCCCCTTGGTATCTTGTAGATATGTCCTTAATCGGAGGACATCCTTACAAGGAGAAACAATGGCCCCATCAATAGAAAACAGCACCCACATCGTGGTCCTCATTGACCGTTCAGGTTCAATGGCGACAATTGCGTCAGACGTCATCGGAGGGTTCAACACCTTTGTCGATGACCAACGGAGCAACGGAAACGATGCACGCATGTCCATCATCCAGTTCGACTCACAAGACCCCCAAGACGTCACAGTCTGGGGCGCTCCGTTGGCAGAGATCACCCACCTCACCGGTCAAACCTTTCAACCGCGCGGCGGCACTCCCCTGCTCGACGCAACGGGATTAGCGATTGGTCGCGCAAAGGTAGACGGCGAGGCTCGCGTAGCTGCTGGACTTGCACCACAAGACGTCATCTTTGTGGCGATCACTGACGGTGAAGAGAACCAGAGTCGTGAGTTCACGCTTGAGCAGATTCGTCAACTCATCGCAGAACGCACCGAGGCAGGTTGGAACTTCATCTACCTTTCAGCAGGTCTTGACGCATACAACGATGCAGAGCGCATGGGTATTCACGCAGGAGACACCCAGCAGTGGAAACGCGACGGCGCAAACGCTCGTCTTGCGTTCAGCAGCACGTCTACTGCAATCAAGAACATCCGTGAGAAGAAGCGTCGCTACGAAGAGACTCAACGCGGCAGTGCGTTCGAGACCGGCAAAGACGCAGAAGAACAGGAATAATCATCCCCTCAGCGTGCTGAGGAACAACCGTTAGTCCACTTGCGGACGAGGCTTGTTCGGGTCGGGCTCCTTCGGGAGCCCGAGTACCCGTTCTCCCACAATGTTGCGTTGCACTTGGGCTGTACCACCCCAGATTGTCGATGATCGATGTTGGAACATCGAACCAATCCAGCGATCCACTTCGTACTTGCCGTCTTTGTCGTTCTCGATGAGAAGCGAATCTGCTCCACGCGCGTTGACCATGAACGTGCTGAACTTTTGGGCGTACTCCGACCAGAACATCTTGTTGATAGACGCAGCTGGTCCCGGTTCTTTGCGAGCGATTACTTCGGACAGCAACTTCAAGCCCTGGAACCGCATGATTTCTACGTGGGTAAACGCCCATGCAAGTTGCTGACGCACCACGGGGTCGGCGGTCTTGCCGGATTCCTTGAGAAGTTTCACACCGTCCCAGAATTGACGTGTGAACTCCACATGCTGCGTAGTGGCATTTCCACCGCGCTCGTTACCAAGAGTTGTCATGGTGACACGCCAACCGTTGTTCATGCCTCCAATGATGTTTGCAACAGGTGCGCGAGATTCAGTGAGAAAGGTCTCCGTGAAATGCGAAGCACCATGAGGTTGCTGAATGGGACGCAACTCAATGCCATTAGATGATTTGTCATCATGGAACATAGGCAAGAGAACATACGAAATTCCCTGGTGCTTCGGCACGTCGAAATCTGTGCGACACAGGCAGAACATCATGTTTGCTTCAGTTGCACCTGAAGTCCACACTTTTTGTCCGGTGATCACCACTTCTTCACCGTCAATGACGCCTCGAGTTTTGAGTGCGGCCAAGTCAGAGCCGGCATCTGGTTCGGAGAATC
>CAIVDG010000253.1 GCA_903904615.1 uncultured Acidimicrobiaceae bacterium
CCGACCTGTGCGCTGTTGTTGGCTCTGGCGATAACGCATTCATGATGGTGGGTGCCGAAGGCTAGTGGGATCCACAAGACCAAGATTCCGAAGGCAGTGTGTGGGTTCCACTCAATGTCACTCTGTTCTCACTTCGTACCGACAACACAATGTCGCGCGCAGTCAGTGTTCTTGACGGACTCATTGAAAAGCAATACACCTCGAACCGCGCTCAACTCGACGCATTCACCGCAACCATAAATGGTGTCACCGTGTTGGTTCTTCACAAACACTTGTCCGCCACCAACGCAGACCCATACGACTTGCTTGATGAACTTCAAGTCATCGCCGCATCTCCCACCGGAGCACCTACTGTTGTTGCTACGTACCGCGGACCGCAAATTGCGGTGCAAGCAACGGAGAATTCGTTGGAGATCTCATCGCTTCGTTACCGCCCCACCGCAGATACTCCCGATGCACAGTGGTTCACTCGCATCAGCCTCTCCCCCAGCGACTCTCCGTTCGGCATGACTGAAGTAGTGACCTCGGGAAGTGCTGCAGTAAAGAATGGCGAGATGTTGACCTCAGTGGGCAGTTACAAGTTCCCCGTTGGCCGCGGCGTCTCCACTGAAGCCCCTGTTGCATAAGGATAAGGCAATCCATCGTGGCCCACATTGCTGAGCAGATTGAGCAATTAAGAAATGGTCCACTTCACCAGTTCTCAGATTGGCCGAATCGGGACATGCCAAGAGCCGCCGCGGGTGTTTATTCAATCTGGAATAAAGATTCACAATTCATCTATGTGGGCATGGCTGGCCGAGGCAAGTCTGCTGAGGACATTGCTGCCGCAGATCAGACTGGAAAAACAACTGGCTTGTTCCAGAGACTTAATAGTCATGCGTCTGGCATGCGATCTGGCGACCAGTTCTGCGTTTATGTTCAAGACTTACTACTTCTCAAGAATTTATCCGATGAAGATATAGACAGGGTCGTGACGAGACAACTAACGATAGATCGATTGGTTCGAGACTACGTGCGAACTAATTTGAGTTATCGATTCATTGTTACTGGTGACGGAAAAGAGGCGATCGAGATTGAGTCAATGATCATCAAGGGAGCGCTCGGCGACCATCCAATTTTGAATCCGCCAGCCAATATGCGCTGACGATTGAAATGGAGCACAGATAGCCTGCACCTATGCCTCAATTGACTGCTCGTGGACTCACTCTCGACATCACTCGTCCACTCATCATGGCCGTCATCAACGCAACACCCGACTCTTTCAGCGACGCTGGCAAGTACGCCACCGTTGAAGCCCGCATGGAGCGCACCAAAGAAGTGCTTGACCAAGGTGCAGACATTCTCGACATCGGCGGCCAATCTGCAATCACTGGCGTTCCTGAAATCTCCGAAGACGAAGAAATTGAACGCATCACACCAGTTATTCAATGGGTGGCAGCCAACACCAGCGCCATCATGTCCATTGATACCTATCGACCCAAGGTGGCAGCCGCGGCACTAGAAGCGGGCGCGCACATCATTAACGACATCAGCGGGTTACTTCACCCA
>CAIVDG010000254.1 GCA_903904615.1 uncultured Acidimicrobiaceae bacterium
AGTGAAGAGAGACTGCGGAGACATTGACCCATCAACTCTGCGCGACGTCATCACACGGTTTCCCGATGCGGCCAGCACATCGTTAGTGAATCTCACAACAGACAACGTGGTGTCTGGTGTGTGCTCTAGTAACTAGCGAATTATCTGCTGCTACCGAGACGTGGCTCGGTGCCAACTTCGCGTGGCTTTGTTTCAAGCATTGCAAAGTCTTTCGCAATGGTGTCGAAACTGGTAGCCCCACTTTGGAGAGCCTTAAAGATTTCCGACTCAGGTGAGCACCATGTTTCATACTCCGCTGCCCATTGCTCATCTTCGGGATCTGCACCAGCGAGGTCGTATCGAATGTGGCATGCAACTGCGAGAATTTGATATTCGGAAAGTCCGCCACCAGCTTTTTCACCCTGCATAGGCATTGGGTTGCCGTTGTAACCCAAAGGCCTGTGTGCGCCGCCTTCGCGATTTGGGTCACCGTATGTTGCAAGACCAGCAGCAACAAACTTTTGGCTTCCGTTGTACACGAAGTTCAACATGTCTTCAATATGCGGGAAAGTTTTGAGGACTGAACCTTGGTACAACACCTGGCCTGCTGCACCACCAGCACCGTCGGCGCCGTGGCAACCAGCACATCCGGAGTACACAGCGGTTCCCATTGAGCGTGGACCTTCAACAACTTTGTCTTCGGGTGTGAGTGCCAGCAAGTACACGCCAGCCCACAGCGGAAGAAGAGACAACGCAGACATTGCCCAGAACGGAATCTTGCGACGTGTCTTTGCAGCGACAACGTATGCGGGGTCTGGCACAACTGCTTTTGGCTTTGGCGCTTCAGCAGCCTTTGCTGGTGTTGCAGCAGCCGGGGTTGACGATGCAGCGACGGCTGGTGACGCACCAGACGCGCCATCACCAGACGCAGACTCGCGACGTGCTTTGGAACGATTGAGAAGGTGCTCGGGGATCTCGGTCACTTCTATTACCTCTCGGAAGACCTGCTCAGACCACTGAGGCGAGCGGATGCCCACCTCTTTTGGTGTCTGACCCTTCCACGATAGACAAATTCGCCCGCCTGACCGCAATCAATCGGCGTGACGGCTGTCGAGCCCGAGGGGCGTGGGGATTTTGTGCAAATTTTCACAAACGCACAAAATCCGCACAAAAGCACAATCTTGAGTGGCCTTTCGACCCTCTGCGAGGTGACCAATTTGTTGAAACGGAAATAGGTCTAACGGGTAGGGCGATGGCTAGTGTTCATAGTGCTTAGGCACCTGCCCCAAGGACCAAACCGTCACCCAGGACCGGAGAAGTAGAACAGTCCATGCTCGCGATTGACATCCTCAAATGGCCCGGAATGAACCAGGCCTTTATTTTTTCCTTCGTCATTACAACGGCGATGGCGTTAGCCGTTATCCCGTATGGAAAGCGTCGCCCTGTTGGTGCTCCCGTTACCTGGGGCGAAGCAATGGTTGGCAGCGTGTATGTGTTCTTCGTGATGTTCCTTGCATTCGGCGTTGTGCCTCACCAGTTCATCGTTCATGCCGACAACGATCTTGGTTGGCGTAAAGACAAGCTCATCTACGGTCCATTCGATCTGTTGAAGCACAAGGCTGGCGGCGGCAACTTCCCCTTCACCATTAGTTACGAGGCGCTGCGCGACGTTCTCGTTGTTGTCATTCACGTCATCTACATCGGCCTCATGATTTATCTGTTCGTGTGGTGGCAGAAGCGTGGCGAGAAGACCAACAAAGAACTTGAAACATCGTCCTATGGCCGTCCTTTGGTGCGAAAGAGCTGATTTCTCATGGCACGTACCGACGCCAATCCACCAATGCCCGAATGGTCAACCGAGTATCAACTGGTTGAGGTGGACGCCGATTACCTCGGTAAGGCTGTAAAGCCCAAGCAGTTCATTCACATTGACCAAAGTGAATGCATCATGTGCGAAGGCTGCGTGGACATCTGCCCGTGGAAGTGCATCCACATGGTCACTCCCGACGCAGTTGCCGAAGCGCAAGGAACAGAACTTCCTGGCGAAGATCCTTCTGACAATGTGATTTTCATCATCGACGACGATGTGTGCACGCGTTGTGCACTCTGCGTCGATCGCTGTCCTACTGGAGTCATCATCTTGGGCAAGGCCGGTGCGCCTTCACCCGATGGTGACAGTCATACCCGAACAAACAACCATGGCTACGGCTACGGAATGCGCCTCTGAGGTGAATGAATAATGGCAAAAGTGCTTGATAACCCCCGTCCTACGCTGAAGGAACGTGCCGCAAAAATTGGTGCGCAAATTCAGGGCAGCCAAGCGTGGAACTCCATCTTCCGTCCCGGATCAATCTTCCGCAAGGGTTACACCGACAGCCCGCGTAACCGTTCGTACGTCATCATGAACTCGGTGCTGTATCACTTGCACCCCGTAAAGGTGAAGCGTCACGCAGTGAAGGTGAGTTACACCTTGTGTCTTGGTGGACTCAGTTTCTTCGTGTTCATCTTGCTCACCGTGACAGGCATCTTCTTGATGTTCTTCTATCGACCAACAGGTGCAAACGCGTGGCAAGACATTCAAACGTTGCAAACATCAGTGACGTTCGGTCTGCTTATTCGAAACATGCATCGCTGGGGTGCGCACATCATGGTGCTCACTGTGTTCCTTCACATGGCACGCGTTTTTTACCACGGTGCATACAAGCCACCACGTGAGTTCAACTGGGTTATCGGAGTTATCTTGCTCACGCTGACGTTGCTGCTCTCATTCACCGGTTACTTGTTGCCATGGGACCAGTTGGCGCTTTGGGCCGTCACCGTGGGTACAAACATGATGGGTTACACACCAGTGTTCGGCTCACAAGTTCGTTTCGTTCTTTTGGGTGGCGTTGAAATCGGATCGGAAACGTTGCTGCGCTGGTACGTGCTTCACGTTCTCATGCTTCCTTTCGTCATCGTCATCTTCATGGCTATTCACTTCTGGCGCGTCCGTAAGGACGGCGGAATCTCCGGACCTTTGTGATCGAAGGGAAAACACAACATGACTGAAATCCCCGAACACCTTTTGAAGCGAGCACAAGCTGCTCGCGACAAAGCAGCTAGTCCTTCAGATGCATCTGCTTCTGAAGGTGGCGATCGCATCCCCGATGCATTGCTTGACCGCACAAAAGCATCTGGTGCTGGCGCCGCAGTAGTTGCGGCAGCTCCAGCTGGCGGCGTACCTGTTGGTGCAGGCCCTGGTGGTCACACTCAGCGTTTGCTCACTGTTGTGAAGTCCGGATCCATTCAAGAAGCAAAGGCTGCACCTGTCGACAAAGTGCACACGTGGCCACATCTTCTCGCGGTGGAGTTTGTCGCAGGTCTTGCGCTCACCGCTTTCTTGTTCGTGTTCTCGTGGGTTGTTAACGCACCCTTGCTGCAAGCAGCCGACTTCAACAACACGCCGAACCCATCAAAAGCACCGTGGTACTTCTTGGGCCTTCAGGAACTTCTCACCATGTTCCACCCAATGATCGCGGGTGTAACGCTTCCCGGGATGGGCCTTGTTGCGCTCATCCTTGCGCCATACCTCGACCGCAATGCATCGAACAAGCCTGAAGATCGCAAGTTCATGACATCCATGATGACCATGTTCCTTATCTTCTGGGCAGTGCTCACCATCATCGGTTCGTTCTTCCGCGGCCCCGGATTCAACTTCACCTTCCCATGGCGGGACGGAATCTTCTTCGAGTTGTGATCAACCCCCAACAATGACTATTCGACGTAACGACAGACAAGGAACGAAACAGGCATGAGTACCGGATTCGTAATCGCAATCGTGGTGATTGCAGCAATTGTGTTTGGCGCAATTGTTGTGTTCACTTCTGCGCGCAGCACCGACGTGCGTGGTGCCGGAGCACTGTCACGCGAAACACGCTCGCGTGACCGCAAAGCAACCGTGGGCGCTACCGCAAGCACAGGTCGCGAAGTAGAAGCATCTGCTCGCACCACCGATATTGTGAAAGCCGCTCCCGTAGAGATCACACCATTCGTTGCACCAGACGAAGAAGCACTTGGCGTGTCGCGTCGTATGTTCTTCAACCGCACTGCTGTCACGCTCATGGGAGCAAGCATTGGTGCATTCGGCGCATCTGTTCTTGCGTTCTTGTGGAAGGGCGCCGACGGAGGCTTTGGTTCAAAGATCAGTGCCGGAAAAGTTGATGACATTGTCGCCAACATTCGTGCCAACAAAGGTTTCTATTACCTTGCAGAAGCACGCGCATGGATCACCGAGTATCCAAAAGCATCCATCGGTAAGGCGCAGGCTGTCTACGGTTCGCAAGCACCAGTGTTTGCCGGAATGCAGGCAGGCATCGTTGCGTTGTACCAAAAGTGTCCGCACCTCGGATGCCGTGTTCCAGAATGCAAGAGCTCGCAATGGTTTGAATGCCAATGTCACGGTTCGCAGTACAACCGTGTTGGCGAAAAGAAAGGTGGCCCAGCGCCACGCGGCATGGACCGTTTCGCAGTGTCCGTCAGCAATGGCCAACTCACCATTGATACGGGCGCAGTATTTGCAGGTCCTGCTGTAGGCGTGAACACCACTGGTCAAGAAGCCGAAGGCCCGCACTGCGTCGGCGCAGGAGGTCACTAATCATGTTGGCGTCAACCAGCACATC
>CAIVDG010000255.1 GCA_903904615.1 uncultured Acidimicrobiaceae bacterium
GAATTTATGCGGGCCAATGCACCGAATTCTGCGGACTCTCACACGCCAACATGCGTATGGAAGCTGTTGCGCTGAGCAAAGCCGATTTTGCGAAGTGGGTGGCAAACCAATTGAAGCCGTATGCATCGCCTGCAGAAAACACAATTGCCAAAGAAGGCGAAACAGTGTTTATGAATCAGTGTGTGCGTTGCCACCAAGTAAACGGCATGAAGCGTGCAGATGGAACTCCCGTAATTGCAGCCCCAGACGAAAACATGGTTTCAGGTGCTGCACCAAACTTGTCGCACCTCATGAGCCGCAACACCTTTGCAGGTGCAACATTTGATTTGCTCAATAAGTCGTGCCGCGAAGATGTATGGGGTACGGAATCCGAGTCGTTCGGTGCCAAATACCTGAGTGGCGTGAGCGAAGAATGTTTAAATCAGAAAGATTTGCGTGGCTGGTTGCGCAATGCTCCAGAAATGAAGCCGATGTATGCAAACCCAGCACTGTTGACCAGTACTGGTGGCAAGTACCGCGGTATGCCAAACCTCGGACTCACAGAAGCCGATATTGAAAAACTTGTTGCCTACCTGTTGACGCTGAAGTAATTAGGGAGAATCATGACCAATATCGAGCGTCCTACCTCAGCTAGCGAAGTCGCTGCAGTTGCAACACCGAGCACGTCGCTGGGTGCACTAAAGCGACCAGTTGCATCAACTGGTTGGAAGTCGTGGTTGTTCACCGTTGACCACAAAAAGCTCGGCATTATGTATTCTGCTGCAGCGCTGTTCTTCTTCATCGTTGGAGGACTCGAAGCGGTTCTTATTCGACTGCAACTTGCTGCGCCAAACGGCAAGATCTTGAATGCAGATTTGTACAACCAAATGTTCACCATGCACGCCACAACCATGGTGTTCTTGTTCGTTATGCCAATGGCGGCGGGTCTTGCGAACTATTTCATTCCATTACAAATTGGTGCTCGCGACGTGGCGTTCCCTCGCATTAACGCATTCAGTTTCTGGGCGTTTCTGTTTGGTGGAATATTCCTGAACCTGGCGTGGTTCCTCGGTGGAGCAGCAGACGGTGGATGGTTCATGTATGCACCGAACTCTGGTCCAGTTTTCTCACCAAGTCACGGAATTGATTTCTGGGCACTTGGTCTTCAGATCACCGGAATCGCATCACTTGCTGGTGCAGTAAACCTCATTACCACCGTGTTGAACATGCGCGCTCCTGGAATGAAGTTGATGCGCATGCCAATCTTCACATGGATGCAGTTGGTGGTGCAGTTCCTCCTCTTGTTTGCAGTGCCGGTTATTACCGTTGCTTTGTTCTTGCTTTCATTCCAGCGCAACTTCGGTGCAACTTTCTTCGACGTTTCTGCGGGCGCAGACCCATTGCTCTGGCAGCACTTGTTCTGGATTTTCGGACACCCTGAGGTGTACATCTTGATCCTGCCTAGCTTCGGTGTTATTTCTGAAGTGTTGCCAGTGTTTTCTCGCAAACCGCTATTCGGTTATCCGTTTGTGGTGTTCTCGGGTGCAGCAATCGGATTCGTGGGTTGGGGTGTGTGGGCTCACCACATGTTCGCTTCCGGACTCGGACCAGTATCTGTTGCGGTGTTCTCCATTTCAACAATGGCGATTGCGGTACCGACAGGTGTGAAGATCGTTAACTGGACGATGACGATTTGGGGCGGCAAGCTCCAGTTCACGGTTGCCATGAAGTTCGCCGTTGGTCTCATTGTGTTGTTCACCATTGGTGGATTGTCTGGCGTGACGCACTCAGTTGCCCCATCGGACACACAACAAACTGACACGTACTACATCGTTGCGCACTTCCACTACGTACTGTTTGGTGGCGCGATCTTTGGTTTGTTCTCTGGCTTCTATTACTGGTGGCCAAAAGTGTTCGGCAAGTTGTTGAACGAAAAATTGGGTACCTGGAACTTCTGGATGATGGTCATTGGTATGAACATGACGTTCGGACCGATGCACATTCTTGGATTGCAAGGTCAGCCACGTCGTATGTACCAGTGGACAGAAGCACGCGCGGGCGAAGGATTCTTCAACTTGGCGTTCTGGAACATGTTCGCTTCGATTGGTTCACTCGTGCTTACCACCGGTGTGTTGTTGTTCCTTATCAACATCGTGATCACCGCCCGCAACGGCAAGGTTTCACCACTCGACCCGTGGGATGCTCGCAGCTTGGAATGGATGACAACCAACCCGCCGAAGGAACACAACTTCGACAGCATTCCTACGATTTCCCACCTTGACGAATTCTTCCATCGCAAGTATGAAGAAGATGCAAATGGTCAGATGGTGAAAGTAAAAACCGCAGAACAAGTTTTGAAAGAGCTTGAAGACAACGCTGATGCGCACATTCACATGCCGTCACCTTCATATTGGCCAATCGTTCTTGCTGCTGGCTTGCCGGTCATTGCATTCGGCATGATCTATTCCATTCCAATCGCAATTTTTGGTGGTGTGATTGTGTTGTTCGGTTGCTACGGATGGGCAATAGAGCCATCCACAGCACCTGATGACGATTTCGACCCACCGGCAACAACAAAGGATGTGGTTCACGTTGGCTGAGCACGCAGTAAGTACAGCAGATAGCCACGCAGATTCGCATGGCGGGGCACACACAAGCACTGGTTTGTCGAACAA
>CAIVDG010000256.1 GCA_903904615.1 uncultured Acidimicrobiaceae bacterium
ATCTTGTCGAGGCGATGCTGTGCGTCGATTAGGCGAACGGTTCCGCTGCGTGAGCGCATCACCAAGCTCTGTGTGTGCACAATTCCTGGGGTGAATCGCACACCTTGAAGAAGTTCACCGTCAGTGACACCGGTGGCGGCGAAGAAGCAGTTGTCGCCCTTCACCAAATCGTTGGTGGTGAGAATCTGGTCCAGGTTGTAACCCTGAGCAATAGCATCGGCACGTTCTGCATCGTTACGTGGCCACAGGCGACCTTGAATCTCTCCACCCATGCACTTCAGTGCGGCGGCTGCAACCACACCTTCTGGTGTTCCGCCAATGCCGAACATGACGTCCACGCCAGCATTTGGCCATGCGGTCGCAATTGCCGAGAAAATGTCGCCATCTGAAATCAACTTGATGCGCGCGCCGCTTCGGCGGACTTCTTCAATGAGGTCGTCGTGTCGTGGACGCTCGAGAATCATGACGGTGAGGTCGCGAACCGATTCTCCCTTTGCCTTTGCGATCCACTTGAGGTTTTGTGTGGGAGATGCGGTGATGTCGATGGAGCCAACAGCGTCTGGGCCAACAGCAATTTTCTCCATGTAGAAGCACGGACCTGGGTCATACATTGTGCCGCGCTCGGAGACAGCGATTACTGAGATTGCGTTGCCACGACCAGATGCGGTGAGCGACGTGCCGTCGATGGGATCAACTGCAACGTCGGTGAGTGGATGAGAACCGTCTCCCACTTCTTCGCCGTTGAACAACATTGGCGCGTCGTCTTTTTCGCCTTCGCCAATGACAACAACACCCGACATAGGCACTGTTGCCAGAACGGTGCGCATTGCATCTACGGCCGCGCCGTCAGCGCCAATTTTGTCTCCACGCCCTACCCATCGTGATGCAGCCATTGCAGCCGATTCAGTGGTGCGGACAAGTTCAAGTGCAAGGTTGCGGTCTGGACGCTCTGTGGGCATGACTCCACCGTAGTTCGCTCACTAGCCTTGCACGGTGCCCCACATACCCCTTCAGCTGTGTCTCGCGAGTCGTGAGATCACAGATGTACGAGTGCGACCTGGGGGCAAATGGGTGTCTGCGGTGGTGTCTGAACCAGTAGTCACAGGAACTCTCACGCGACTGGTGATGTGGCATCTGGAGAATCCTGAGGCCGAAGTGGTGTTACTGCTTGACCCCATGCCCGCCACGGGGCGTGGTCTCTCCGGGGGAGTGCATGTATGGGACAACGAAGGTCGTCGTGTCTTTGTTGTGACTCGCACAGACGGCATCGTTGAGATCCCCGTGACCAACGACACCCCAGGACAATTGCGTCGACTTCCATTTGACGTGACGCGTTCGTGGTCTACACCCGCATTCGATTACATGAATCGTTCGGTGTATGCAATTGCCGATTGGAACGAACTGTGGGGCTGTCATGCAGATGCGGGTGAACCGTGGCGTGTGTATCGATCATTGGGCTTTGCTATGGATGCTGCAGCTGGTTCGGATGGCATGTGTGTCACGTGGGGTAGGCCACACATGCCGTGGACGCAAAGCGCGATTTATCCCGATACAGCACGGCCCGGTGTTTCGGTTCAACAACCGCGCTTCAGTACCAGTGGCAACAGTTTCGGATATATCGACGACAGAGACGGAGTGCTGAACGTTCGCATTCTCTCTGATGCAATTGTTGACCACGATGTGGTGATTACCGACGAATGTGAA
>CAIVDG010000257.1 GCA_903904615.1 uncultured Acidimicrobiaceae bacterium
ACCTATGCCTCAATTGACTGCTCGTGGACTCACTCTCGACATCACTCGTCCACTCATCATGGCCGTTATCAATGCAACACCCGACTCTTTCAGCGATGCTGGCAAGTACGCCACCGTTGAAGCCCGCATGGAACGCACCAAAGAAGTTCTCGACCAAGGCGCAGACATTCTCGACATAGGCGGCCAATCTGCAATCACTGGCGTTCCTGAAATCTCCGAAGACGAAGAAATTGAACGCATCACACCAGTTATTCAATGGGTGGCAGCCAACACCAGCGCCATCATGTCCATTGACACCTATCGCCCCAAGGTGGCAGCCGCGGCACTAGAAGCTGGCGCGCACATCATTAACGACATCAGCGGATTACTTCACCCAGAACTCGCCACCGTTGTCGCCCAACATAACGCCGGCTACATCCTCATGCACAACCGAGGCAGACCAAAGGTGCGACTCACCGATGCCAACTTGTATGAAGACGTTGTAGCCGATGTTCTTGAATTCATGGACGACCGCTTTGCTCAATTGCAAGCAGCCGGTGTCACGAAGCAGCAGGTGATTGTCGACCCGGGCCCCGACTTCGCAAAGACTCCCGCACAAACCGTTGAGGTGCTGCAGAAGATCTCACAATTGTTGGAATACCGACGCCCCGTGTTGTTCCCCGTGTCTCGCAAAGACTTCATTGGCGCCATCACGGGTCGTCCACCACGTGAGCGTCTTGCCGGAACTCTCGCAGCAATCGCTCATACGTTGACTTTGACTCGTTCAGGCATTTATCGCGTGCACGACATTCAAGAAGTGCGCAACTTCATTGATGTGTGGGACGTGTTGCAGGGCCACCAAGAGTTAGGTGCCGATGTTCTCCTCGACCGCACCCTCTGGCGTGCCAACTAAGTCTCTCTAGACCTCTATTTCGAGGACGACGGGAGCGTGGTCGCTCACATCCCAAGCATCTGGAAAATCGGCAACTCCGCCATAGACGTCGAGAACATTCGCCTCGAAGTATTCGGACATAAAGATGTAATCAATGTTCTGCACGGCCGCATTTGGACTGTTTCCGTTCTTGTGCGTCCACATGTGGCCACACTCTTCGGGTACAACATCACATCTCGTGCAACCCACTAGCGGTTCACGTGAGTCTGCCGTTCCTGCAACCACATCAATGAAATTGTCATACAGAAAATCGGGCATCTGTCGTGGCAACAGATTGAAGTCGCCGGCAATAATCAACTTCACGCCACGTTCGGACAAATACAACTCTTCAAGACTCACCAGAATCTTTGGCACAGACACTGCCCCCGAACCAATTGCATTTCCCTCAAGATCTTGCGTGATTCCATAGAGCCCAACAACTGTGGCCACGTATTCACCATCACGCATAATGTCTGTGATTGTTACTGCACCGGGCCACGTGTGCGTAATGGAGAATCCGTCTTTCCCGCCAACTCCATTGGTGACATCAACCAGCTCGTAGTCGTTACGTGCCGCAATCACTGTTCCCCACGTGCGACGAGGACCGATTCCTCCTTGTTTCCACACCGCTGTCCATCCCGCAGGGACGCCATCGGCGGGAACCTTTGCTTCGGTCAACACAATCACGTCTGGGTCAATGGTGCCCTCAATCCACTCCCACAACTGAGGCAAGGGCTTCTTAGGCGCAACCGCCTGCTTCATGTTCCATGTGGCAACTCGCATCAGGGAATCATTCCAGAGCTTTGTTTCTCTTTAAACCTAAACCGCATTTTTCAGAATTCAGGGGTGTGTGACACCTAGAACGCGCCAGTTTTCATTCGTCATCTTCATTCATCTCCTGCATACGTCGTTGAATGATGTCAATAACGCTTTCATTAGGAATGGTCATCTTCATTGTGAACGATTTTGTTCCATCTGAATTTGTTTCAGTTTCCAAAATTTCTGGACTGAACGAATCGAAAGCAAAGAATGAAAACATATTGATGTCTTCATTGAATTGTTCTGCTTCGTCCTCTGTGAGCGAGTCGTTGAAGAAGAGAACAAATAGCGCGTCTCCGATGGCTTCCACAATTGCTGCGTACGCTTCTTTTTGCTCTGGTGTTGGCGTCATTTCCATTCAAAGACCATACCTCTTCTCTGAATTGCCAGCGGCCTCACAGATCTAGCAATGGCATCGAACTGGAGTTACTTGTCGGTCGACCGTAGGCGTTTCTAGTATGGACACACGTGCAATGGGAGAAACATGTCCACAGATGAATCGCTGCGCTTTCACTTTGAACAAGGTGAAGAGCTATTGGAAGAACTCAACAACGGTGCCGGGATTACCCCCGAACTTCTTCGCGACATGACACACGAAATGAATTTGGTGCGGCGCAATCCAGAAGGCACATTGCTGGTCGGCACGGAGGGAACAAAGACGGTCACTATCTTTCTTGCCCCTCACAGCGTTGTTCAATGCGACGGCCCAGTACTGGTGCCAACGTTTGACGCACTACGGGTTGCC
>CAIVDG010000258.1 GCA_903904615.1 uncultured Acidimicrobiaceae bacterium
CCCATCGCAATGCTGTACGTCGATTCCGACAATGCAGCAGCACTATCTCTTTATGCATCTCTTGGGTTCACATCGCACCACGAAGAACATGCATTTGTGGGCGACATCCCAGCGACTGCGAGCACATCATGAACTCGTTGTACCACCCCACACGCGATGAACTGGCAACAATCCTCGATGGTGAACCGCGCTACCGCCTTGATCAATTATGGACAGGTCTGTACACGCACTTTCAACGACCAGCCGACATCACCACATTGCCCGCAGCTTTGCGTACTCGTCTCTCTGCAGAGTTACCCGAATCACTTGTTGAAGTAAAACGCGAAACCAGCAACACGGGTGACACCGTGAAGTTCCTGTGGCATCTTCTAGAGGGTCAACACCCCATTGAAACCGTGCTCATGTATTACGACACGCGAGCCACTGTGTGCGTCAGCACACAAGCAGGCTGTGCAATGGCATGTGGTTTCTGCGCCACTGGTCAAGCCGGATTCAATCGCCATTTGTCAACGGGAGAAATTGTTGAACAAGTCGTGCGTGCTGCGCGCGAAGCGGCCACTCACTCGCGCCGCATAGACAACATTGTGTTCATGGGAATGGGAGAACCATTGGCCAATGAACCCGCCGTGTGGGGCGCGGTAGAACGCCTTCACGACGACATCGGAATCTCAGCGCGACATCTCACCATTTCTACTGTGGGCATTGTCCCTGGCATTCGCACTCTTGCCACGCGACCACTACCAGTGAATCTGGCTGTGTCCCTTCACGCGGCGCGCAACGATCTGCGAAACGAACTAGTGCCTATCAACACCCGGTACCCACTCGAGATGCTTATGCAAGCGTGCAGGGACTACTTACACGAGAAGCGCCGTCGCGTCACATTTGAATGGGCCCTCATTGATTCGGTGAACGACACAGACCAAGATGCGCATGAACTTGCCGAACTGTGCTTCCAACTCACTCCCGCAGCACACGTGAACCTCATTCCGTTGAACCCCACTCCGGGATGGCCCACCGTGGGTAGCTCACCCGCGCGCGTTGCAGCTTTTCAACGAATCTTGCGCAATCTTGGTGTGAATGCAACCACTCGTCAGAACCGCGGAACAGAGATTGCCGCCGCATGCGGGCAGTTGGCCGCGGGACAACCTGTCACCGTCACGCCAAAACCACCCCGTCGCTAAGCCTCTTATAAGTACTTCGGGTTCGCGACTCGAACTTTGTCTTCAATAACCGGTGCGAGTGAGTTCAGCACGTGAGCGAGAGAACCATCGAGTTCCCCCGAACGAATCTTGGCCGACAACTCGGCATCTGTTGATACTCCCAGTGATGCCAACACGTCCTCGTGACGTTGTGTCATGTCGTTACCTGCCGCCAATTCACGCAAGACAATGTCTAAAGAATTCATTGCCACTCGAGTGTGAAACGACAAACGCCCATCCACCGAGGGCGCGACATCGCGCTCTAGCCATTCTCGAACTGACTCAATAAGTTCTGCGGCCGTTGGGCGATCATGAGGTGCGCTCATACAAGAACCTCTCTCAGCATTGTGAGAATGTCGTACTCGTTTTCACACACTCGTCTACCAATGGCGGCCAGTTCGTGGCTACGCGCTACGCCACTGAGATGTGTGTTGGCCTGGGCAATGCACATGATGCCCCACTTCAATGTGCCCAGAATTTCCCACCAACGAACAACGTCAGGGTCGGGCTGCACTCCACTGGCACGTTCATATGCAGAGAACAATTGCTGATACGTACCCATTCCGGCAACAGGAAACGCACCACCAAAACGCCATGCACGCACGCACAGCCACGCAAGGTCTTCCATAGGGTCTCCAACGTGAGCCAGTTCCCAGTCAAGAATCGCGGTGAGCCCATCTGCATTCACCATTACGTTCCCTAGGCGGTAGTCGCCATGCACCAGAGCCACCGTGCCCGATGTTGGACGGTTGCTCTCTAACCAGCGAAATGCAATTTCGAAAACTGGATGCGGTTCGCCTAGGTCGTCCAATACTTTTCGATACATAGTGAGTTGATCATTGGAAGCAAGACCCGAGATGTGGGAATGGTCAATGGAATGCAACTTTGCGGCAGCGGTTCCCAATTGATCAGCAAGAATCGTTCGCGCATGTGCGAATTCTTCATCTCGCAAGATTTTGCGCGCAATAGTTTCGCCTTCAACAGCACGGACAATCATGAAGGGAAGTTCAAGTTCGGTCGAAAGCGAGCCATCAACCACTACTTCAGGTACCGGTACACCGGCGGCAAACGCAGATGACAGCACCGCAGGTTCACACCCCAAGCCGTCGGGGCGACCTGGCCGAACTCGCTGAAGAACAAAATCATTTCCATCGGCTTCAAAGCGCCATGTCTCTCGTGACGCGCCACCCGTGAGGCGACGAAGAGACTCCACGCGCGACACTCCCAGAACACGGGCAAGACCTGCCGAAAGTTCCGATGTTGGGGAAGAAGCCATGCCCTACTTTGCCACGCCCACTACCGTGGCAACGATGCCCGAGCGCCACACTCAAGTTCCCGTGATTCAGGCGTCGAATGTGTCTGTCATTCGTGACACGCGAACCACGGTGGACAATGTGTCGTTGAGCGTGAACGAGAGCGACAGGTGGGTTGTGCTTGGCCCAAACGGCTGTGGCAAGACCACACTTCTGAAGATTTTGTCGCTCTACCTGCATCCGTCATCGGGAGATATTTCCGTGAACGGGCAAAAATTGGGCGACTTTGACATTCGGCCTGTTCGAAGACGATTGGCGTACGTGTCTGCATCGCTAGCCACAGAACTGCGTCCGGCGCTCACCTCTCATGAAGTTGTCATGTCGGCTATGTACGGTGCTTTAGAAGTCTGGTGGAACGACTACACCCCCGCCGACCATGCACGAGCACATGAGTGCTTGTCACAGTTGAATGTTGCCCATCTTGCCCACTCCCCTATTTCACTCATCTCTTCTGGAGAACTACAACGCGTACTGCTCGCGCGAGCACTGATGTGTGACCCCATTGCGATTCTGCTCGACGAACCCACCGCGAGACTTGACCTTGGCGGACGAGAACAGGTGGTGCGGATCCTTGATGAGTTTGCACATACAAATCCGCAACTGCCGTCTGTCACGGTCACACACCATGTCGATGAGATTCCTACATCGACAACACATTGTGCGCTGATGCGTGACGCACAAGTACTGGTGGCGGGGCCAATTGAAGAAACGTTGACAAGCCAGAATTTGTCAACTTGCTTTGGTACACCGTTGGCCCTTGAACAACGGCCAAGTGGCCGATGGACTGCTTACGCTCCGTGAACGAGCTGCGCTAATCCGGATTTTCCCGCGTCAACATGTGACGCGAGTACACGATCGAGAACCCCAGC
>CAIVDG010000259.1 GCA_903904615.1 uncultured Acidimicrobiaceae bacterium
CCCGATGTTGGATCCAATGGTGCTGACCGCTATTGCGCCCACCAACTTGTCTTGAGGAACAACAGTGGGAATCATGGCTGTTCGAACAGGTTGACCCAGAGCAATAAAGATTCCCGCGATAAATGAGCCCACGATTGCCCAAGAGATAGTGATGTGCCCTGTGGTGACCATGGTGGCGATGGCTACTGTGATTGCAAGCGCACCCAACTGGCTTCCCATCAACAGAAGGCGACGGTCCATGCGGTCGCTCATGACACCGACTGGCAAAGAGATGAGTAGTGCCGGTACGCCCATCACGAAAAGAATCACGCCGCTGATGTCGGACCGCGCACCGAGGTCTAGAGCAAGCCAAACGAAAGCAAACCGCTGGGTGCTCTGCACGAGAACGAAGAGAAAGCTGTTGGTCCACAACAGTCGAAATGATGGAATGCGCAGCAGTTCAGACGGCTTGATGCTTGCGTTGTTCCCCATGTCTCATGTTCGCAGGTGTAGCCCTATGTGACCCCATTAGAGACAGGAGTACAGGGCGCTCATCAGGGCCTTGTTTCGTGGATTCTGCCATCGCGGACCCATTTGGTTCATGACGTATCCAAAACCCACTCGATTGACGGGGTCGCAGAAGCCCACGGAGCCTCCTGCGCCGTAGTGACCGAACGCTTCAGCGTGGGGCCCAAAACCTCGCTCGGGTAGCGGAATCTGGAATCCGTGGGCGAAGCGAGATGTACGTTGAAGCACTACGTCGTCGCCGCTTGACACTTCCGTTACCGCCTGTCGGAGAACAGTGGCGGGGAGAAGTTCAACGCCTTTGTGTGAACCATCGTGGGCAAGCACCGTGTACATGGAACACACCCCACGCGCAGTTGCATGCATGTTCGTAGAAGGTATCTCTGCTTGTCGCCATTCTGGGGTGTTAACGGTGGCCGCACCAGACAAGCCAGGAGGGTTGTAATACGTGTTGTACTGAAGCAACTGCTCTTCATTCATTCCTGCAGGGGGAGTAAGCGAGATGGGTGGGCCAGGCCATTCAAAATCTGCCACGCGTGAAAAGAGAGATGGGTCGCAACCAAGGTAAATGTCGGCATCGAGCGGAGCTGCAATTCGTTCACGAACGAGTTGTCCAACTGTTTTACCTGTAGCCCGCCTCAGAACTTCGCCCACAATGTATCCAAACGTGTTGACGTGATAGCCGTGTGTTGCTCCTGGCGTCCACCAGGGAGCCTCGTTAGCCAACTCTGAACACATGTGGTCCCAGTCGTACATAGCGAACTGGGGGAGTTGTTGTCGTAGAGCGGGGAGGGCAGTTCGGTGACCGAGCGCATCGCGAAGAGTGAGATCTTGTTTGCCGTTGGTTGCAAACTCTGGCCACAATTCCGAAATTCTGGTGTCGTATGAGAGCTCGCCTCGCGCGACACATCCGGCAGCCACTACAGCAGTGACGCCCTTCCCCACAGAGAATGCATTCACGAGTTGATCTTCTTGCCATGTTCTCGTTCGCTGCGGGTCGGCGTATCCGGCCCACAGATCTACAACACGACGACCATCGACAGAGATGCACACTGCCGCGCCAATTTCTTGGTGCTCTGCAAAGTTGTTGCCGAATGCATCACGGACGACATTGAACGCCGCGTCACAAGACCCGTAGATAGTGGGTGTCTGCGTCAGAGCGCTGACTTCTCCAAGATGTGAACGCCGCAAGCAGACCCAAGACCAATGACGTGAGCAAGGCCTACCTTGGCGCCTTCAATTTGGCGAGGTCCAGCTTCACCTCGCAAGTGGTGGCACACTTCCCAAATGTTTGCAATACCGGTTGCCGCAATGGGATGACCTTTTGATTCCAAGCCACCAGAGACGTTGACTGGGGTGGTGCCGTCTCGCCATGTTGCACCGGAGTTGAAGAAATCAACTGCGCCGCCTTCTTCACACAACATGAGGTTGTCGTAGTGAACAAGTTCAGCGGTGGCGAAGCAGTCGTGAAGTTCAACAAGATCGAGATCTTGTGGGGAGACTCCGGCCTGCTCGTATGCCTTCTTTGCTGCAATGCGGGTGAGGGTGTTGACGTCTGGCAAGACCTGGCACGCCTCTTGGTACGGGTCACTGGTGAGAACCGAAGCCGACACCTTGATGGCGCGACGTTGTTGTTCTAAAGACATGGTCTTCAACTTTGAACCACTCACAACAATTGCAGCCGCGGCACCGTCACAGTTTGCGGAGCACATGGAACGAGTGTTGGGATACGAGATCATGACGTCATTCATGATTTCTTCAAGA
>CAIVDG010000260.1 GCA_903904615.1 uncultured Acidimicrobiaceae bacterium
GCATTCGATGTGTTCTGAGACCACGATGCACCTTCGCGTTGCACCTCGGCTGCGATGATTCCGCCAACACGAACTGCACCGCTGAATCCCATGCCTCGCCCCATAGGAATGGAGTTGTTCACCCACACGCGACCCGAACCACCCGCGCGAACAAACGCCACTTGTGCGGGATGCGTGTCGTCGGCCTCACGTGCATCGGCAGGCATGGCATCTGTGCCCACAACACCCACTTCGGCATACAACGACAAAGCAAGACCCATCACGTCGAACCCCGGACCCAAGTTCGCCGATGTTGCCGGAACACGAATGGTCATGGCTGTGCCTCCATCCGCTCTCGCTCACGTTGACTGACGCGAACAACGTCGGAAAGTTTTTTCGATGCCACACCTGAATCAATGAGTTCGCAGGCACGCGCAATGCCCGCCTCAACCGACTCTGCCGCACCCGCAACATGCAATGCACACCCTGCGTTGAACACCACAATGTCTCGCACAGCACCCGATTCACCCGCGAATGTCTTGTGGAGAATCGCCAAGTTGTCGGATGCTTCACCACCGCGAATGTCGTCCAAGGTGGATAACGCGATTCCATAGTCCGCAGCCGACACTTCAAATTGCCGAACGTTGCCATTCTTCAGCTCGTACACACGGTTTGGTCCACTCACGGCAAGTTCATCGAGACCACCATGGCCATGAACAACCCATGCATTCTGAATTCCACGGGTGGACAACGCTTCCGCCATGCGATCCATCATGTTCGGCATGGCAACACCGACCAACATGTTTACGATGGGCGCAGGATTTGCCATAGGTCCAAGCAAGTTGAACGCCGTGGGAACACCAATTTCGCGTCGCGATGGTGCGGTGTAGCGAAATGCTGGGTGAAAGCGAGCCGCCAAACAAAAACCGAATCCCACTTCTTCAACGCATGCCTGCACACCGATGGGATCAAGCTCAACAGCAACACCGGCGATTTCCAATAAGTCTGCGGAACCACACTTTGATGACGCGGCGCGGTTGCCGTGCTTACACACGGGCACTCCCGCCGATGCCACAACAAGTGCAGACATAGTGGAGACGTTCACCGAATTGCTCTTGTCTCCACCCGTGCCCACAATGTCCATGCACTGCGATGCAATGGCGGCAGGCAATGTCACACGGTTTCCTGCTGCGCGAACAGCGCGCAACATTCCTTCGAGTTCTTCTGCTGTTTCACCTTTGGCGCGAAGCGCAACGATGAACGCCGTCATCTGCGATGGCGTGGCAACACCATTCAAGATTTCGGTGATGGCAGCTTCGGCTTGCTCTGGCCCCAGGTCGCGTTGTTCAAGAAGTTGTGCGAGCAACGTTGGCCAACCAACGAACTCTTCGGAATGAGCCATGTAACAAGTATCTACGCCGAGCGGCGTCGTTGACGAATGATTCTTCGTCTTTCTCGCTCGGTGGTGCCACCCCACACGCCGTCACGCTCTCTCATGGCTAATGCATGCTCCAAGCAGGACAAGCGAACGGGACAGATATGGCAGATGGCTTTGGCTTCGTCTGCGTTGTCTTCAGAATCTGGAAAAAACACGGCGGGGTCGAGGCCGTTGCACGCCCCGCGCTGTCTCCAAGTGATTTCTATTGCGGACACCGGTTTCCCCCCTCGATGCCGGGGTTTCCCCCATGCGCGCATCGTATGTGTCGGGTGTCACAGATGTCCAATCCGCCTGCGGGCGGTCAGATTCCCTTACGGGAGAAGGTCTGTCAGCAGTTCCGTCTTGGTGGAATCGGACAGTGCCGAGGCCTCCAGATAGTTCGGCTGACTGCATTCCACAGTGACAGGGCCGGCCTCAAAGGCATTCACCTGTTCGGGAGTGAAGTTGAAAGTGAGGTAGTGCACTGCAGCCGTGACATCGTCGCGAGTAAGACCAGCGGCATGTTGTGCATCGATTTCACCACGAACTCGTGAACCATCGGCGAGCAACAAACTGATGCTGTTCTCTAAACCTGCCAACTTTGGCAACCATTCCCGGACCTGATCTTCAGACGTGAGTTCGAGGAACAACGTTGCACACAATTGACCAGGTTCTGGAATCATGGGGTTGTAGGCCTTCAACTCTTCGAGAACGCCTTCGTCGGTGAGGACCTTCTCCACGCGAACCATCTCTTGAATTTGCAGACGCATGGTGTCGCGATTCTCAAACATGATGGTGATGAGAGTTCCGAGCGCCACGCGTCGACGACGCTTCACTTCAATCATTCGTGCGCGGAACGATTCACGTTCACGTTCATACGCGCGTAAGTCTGCGATGTCGTCGAGGGTGAGTTTGCGGGTGGGGGCCATGGTGGTCATTTTTCCTCGTGTGTTACTTGGTGGGTTCTTCTGGAATTCCGTACGCGCGC
>CAIVDG010000261.1 GCA_903904615.1 uncultured Acidimicrobiaceae bacterium
ATTTCCACCAAGAACTTCAGCCACTTTGTTTGCGTTGTTCTCACACCCTGCGGTGTAGAACACGCCGGTCTTCTGACGCTTTGCTGCACCAGGAGCCAAGTTCACTGCGGGTGGGGCGATGAAACCCAAGTTCTGCAACTGCAGAGTCATTGAGCCGGCGCTACCAGCCACACCCGAGGCGTTGGCGACGATGAGCTTGAAGCCCAGCGTGGAGAACGGTGCGGTTGTGGTGCTTGCGTTCGGATCGACAGTGCCGCCACCAGGAACCGTTTCGGTGGGGTTGGTGGAAGCTGGGCTAAATGAGCTACCGCTGACATCGCGAAGAACTAAGAAGCCAAGGAGAAGGGCGATAACCGCTACTGCGGCACCCATGGTGCCCGTGGAGGGCGATGGAAGGCTGGGGCGTGGTGCGCGTGGGCGTTGCTGGCTCATAAGTAATGGTCCTCCGTTTGGATACAAGGAGTGCCTCCACCGTAGTGGGTGGGTCTGGGGCTTGCCTGCCACCCCGACAATGGGCCCCGAATTGAACGAAACCGTGCACCCGTACAGGACTTGCCCTGATTCTGCCCCACTATGGTCATTCGTAGATGAAGGCAGTTATCCGGCGGGACTACGCATTGCTCGTCGCCACAATCATGCTGGTCGTCGGCACTCTCAGCCTCATTTCCGCTCTGCGACCAGAGTCGTTCGGATTCTTTGTTGGAATTCTTGGTACCACTGGCGCACTTCTTGTCATCTATGAAGTGCACCACACAAAACGAATTGCTCAGGCCACATTTGTTCGCGACCTGAACACGGCCTTCACTACAGATGAGTCAATTTCAGCACTGTGGAAAAAACTGCTTCTTGACGAAAACATAGACAAGTCAGATCGACCACGTATCAGCAGTTACTTAACGTTTTTTGAGACCGTCTACCTGCTACTTGACCGAAAAGTTATCGACTTACGCCTCTTAGACAATTTGTTTCGAAACAGATTCTTTACAGCAATAGGAAATGAGCAGATTCAGACAATGACTCTGCTCAGCCAGCCTGGAACATTCCTCAACATTCATGCACTCATAAAGATGTGGTCGGAGTTTCTCGCAAGCCAAGGTGTACCGCAACACCCGGGCTACTACGCATACATCAAAGCTGCTGCTATGCAAGACGGATATTCCATTACTCAACTTACGCATCAAGATCTGGAAAAAGTTTTGACGCTTGAAGAAGAAGTGTTTGCCGCATTGCCACATTCAGATTGGTTACGGAAGAATGACAGAGACGTCTGGGCAGACTGTCTAGGTAATCAATTAACAATTGGCGCCGTCGACCAAGACGACAATCTTGTCGCACTCGCCGTTCTGTTCGATGCTGGTTCTAGCTCAGAAAGCATCTCCCAATACCTGTCTTCAGATAATCCGGTGGTTACAAGCTCGCTGAACCTAAAGATTGTCCTTGTGTCACCCTCTACACAGCGCTCGGGACTTGCCAGAACACTTGTGGAACTCCTTGAATTTGAAACCATCAAAACGAGGGGGCAGGGCTTGCTTTGCACCATTCACCGATCAAATACGCCAAGCAAGAACCTTTTCACTTCGATGGGTTACACGCGAGTTGGACGAGCGGACACGAAATACGGAAGACGAGATATTTACTTACGTTCGTTAGCGCTTCCCTCAAGAAAACAATCACGACATCGAAGAAAAGTTCGACTCGTGCGAACTGTTGCCTAATGGAGCCGGGTGTGGGGGTTGAACCCACGGCCTACGCATTACAAGTGCGTTGCTCTACCACTGAGCTAACCCGGCGAGGACTCTTAGCCTAGGCGCGTCCAGCCTCACGCACACGCGTGACTTCATATGTTGCAAGCGCGGCCGCGGCCGACACATTCAATGAAGACACCTGGCCCAGCATGGGAATACTGACGATGGTGTCGCAACGCTCCCGAACCAAGCGGGACAATCCCGAGCCTTCAGCTCCGAGGACAATACAAATGCCTTCGTCGGCGAACTTGGCGATGTCGAACAATGAGTCACGACTGGAATCGTCGAGGCCCACCACCCAGATGCCCTTGTCGCGCATTTGCTGAATTGCGGTGGGGAGACCAGACACCAACGTCATCGGCACATGCTCAACAGCGCCTGCAGAAGTTTTCGCAACCGTTGGGGTGACATGAACCGCGCGGTGCTTTGGCAACACAACACCAGTTACTCCGGCACCATCGCAGCAGCGCAACAATGCGCCAAGGTTGCCCGGATCGGTCACACCGTCGACAGCAACGAGGAATGGTGCAACACCATTACGGGTCTTCAACATCTCTGCGAAGGATGCCTCTTCTAATTGAGCAGCAAACGCAATGATTCCTTGTGGAGCTTCACTACGGGCTGTCTCTTCAATTTTGCGACGAGGTACTTCGAGAATTGCAACGCGTTGTGCGTGTGCAAGTTCTTCGATGTCGTCAAGAATTGGTGCTGCATCAATGTCTGATGCAATCCAAATTTCGCGCACCTTGCGCTTTTGTCCAATGAGTAATTCACGAACAGCCTGACGACCTTCAATTTGTTCGCCACCCAAACCTTTTGCAACTGGTGCATTGCGACGTGGCTCTACTCCACGACGTGCACCTGCGCGCGGTGCACTGGTACGG
>CAIVDG010000262.1 GCA_903904615.1 uncultured Acidimicrobiaceae bacterium
ATCGAATACCCAGTTGTTCTTCGGAAGAATTGCAGTACTTATCTCACACACTGTTGCGCCGGGGGCAACATTGGCCACCAAGTCAATTGTTGGATCTTCTAGTCCAAGTCCGTTCACGAAAACCACGTCTGCCTTCTCGACAACAGCGGCAGCGCTTGGAGGCGGCTCGTATGTGTGTGAGTTTGTACCTTCGGGAACGATTCCATTGATTTCCACATTGCCGTTACCCGCAATGCTTGCCACCAAACTTGTGATGGGCGCAACAGTGGAAACAATTCGCACTTTCCGACCTGTGATTGGCTTCGTGACAGTACACGCCGCAAGCGCCGCCTTCGACTCAGAATCATCAACCGTGGGGTCAATTGCTAAACCATCGGGTGGGTCGGTGATAACAACTGCCGGGCTACCCGAGTCGCTGGAACACGCACCCAAGATGAGAACAAAGGCAATTACTGAGGAGGCAATCTTCATGCGACGCATGGTCTTCAGGCTAACTGCGGGAATGACGAATAAGGAGTCGCCTAACGCGCGGTAACGCCCAAAGTGAACGACTTAACCGCCCGAGCAAAGATGTTGGCTTCAACATCGGGTTCGCTAAGCGGGGTGAGATCTTTTGCCTTCCGCGCCAATTCAGAGAACACCGTGGTCAGAACGAGTCGTGCAAGGTTGGCTCCCACGCACAAGTGAGTTCCGAATCCAAACGACAAATGCGGGTTCGGATGACGATGAATGTTGAACTCAAATGGCTTATCGAAGACTGCTTCATCGCGATTAGCCGATGGGTACAACATGATGACTCGGTCCCCTGCGTGTACTGGCTGTCCACCAATCACATCGTCGGTGAGCGCCATGCGGAAAAAGTTGTTGAGCGGCGTCACCCATCGAAGCACTTCTTCAACCGCCGAGTCGGCGAGCGAAGGATTCTTGGCTAGATCTTCCCACTGGTCCTGATGATCACAGAATGCCCGCAGACCGTGACTAATAGCTGTTCTCGTTGTTTCAGCTCCCCCAGCGATAAACAAACCAACCTCATGAACGATTGATTCTGGTGGGAGTGGTTTGCCATCAATGCGAGCGTGTGTCCAAATGGACATGAAGTCGTTACGTGGACACGCAGCAACTTCTCCGATGATTGGTGTCATTGCACCGATGAACTCGCGATTCGCCTCAATGAACTCCGCCATTACTTCTGGGTCTCGTTCACGCATGTCTGTTCGCATCAAACGCTCACTCCACGACTTCAGGTGAGGCCACATTTCTTCGGGGAACCCCAAGAGTCGAGACGTGAGGCGTGCAGGTAACTGACCAGCAATCATGTCAACGACTTCAAACTGACCCTTCTCAATTGCTTCGTCTACCAATTCCGAAACAAGCACACGGATCTCTTCAGTACGCGTAGCCACGCCTGCGCGTGTGAGTTGTGGTTGCACCAACATGCGTTGTTGACGATGTCGTGGATCGTCTTGCGCAATCATGTTGCTTTCGCCTGGCGACATCACCGCGCGATACACGCCAGATGATGAAAACACCATGGAGCGTCGTTCAACGTCCATGACATCTGCGTGACGCGAGACTCCCCACAGACCGTTCTTCTCATCGCGATACACAGGTTCGTTTGCGCGCATCCACGACCACACATCGTGTGGATTGCGTTGGTACAACGCTGGGTCCAATAGATCAATTGTCATTCGTTCTGATGAAACAGACATGGTCACCCTCCCCGCCGGGTTTCCGCCCACGATAAACCCTTTTCCGTGCTGGGTTCGGACGGAAGCCCCAACACACGCTCGCCCAGAATGTTTCGTTGCACTTCCCCTGTGCCACCACCAATAGTGAGGGCTTTCGAGAACATGTACCCGCTGTACCAACTCTTTGAACGAATGTGTTTGCCAGCAACAGAGTCGTCGGGACCAATCACCATGGCATCGGCGCCGGTGATGTCCCGAGCAACTTCCATCACTCGCTGGCCGTGTTCATCCGCCATGATTTTTCGAATGCTGGCCTCTGGTCCTGGCTGGGTACCGCGTAGGCGTGCAGTGAGAGTTCGCATACGAATAATTTCAAGAACTGTGTGCTCGATGTAGAGCGAAGCAAGTCGCTGACGGAGAATTGGATGCGAGACACCCAACGCACGCGCCTCGTTAATGACGTCGAGTGCGGTGGGACCATTTCCCCACAACACTCCTCCTGTCGACAACGACACTCGCTCGTTTCCGAGAGTGACTTTTGCAAGCCGCCATCCATCGTTCGCTTCACCAACGACGTTGTCATGAGGAATTCGCACATCCGTGAAGAACACTTCGTTGAAACTGTCGGCACCAGCAATATTTCGGATAGTGCGAATTTCAATTCCAGGAAGATCCATGGGGCAAATGAAATAAGTAATGCCTTTGTGCTTGGCAACATGTGGGTCTGTTCGCGCGATGAGAATGCCGAACTTCGAATAATGAGCGCCCGTGGTCCACACCTTTTGCCCGTTCACTACCCACTCATCGCCATCGCGAACAGCGCGTGTTGACAAACCCGCTAAGTCGCTTCCGGCACCAGGCTCACTAAACAACTGGCACCAAATTTCTTCAGCCGCAAGCGCAGGCAACACGTAACGATCTTTTTGTTCTTGCGTGCCCGCAAAAATAATTGTGGGCGCCGCCCAACCGATACCAATTTGGTTTGATGGCCGAGCAAGTTGTGCGCGCGCAAATTCGTCGTCGATGATGAGCTGATGAATGGGGTCAGCTCCCATTCCATACGGAGAGGGCCAATGCGGAGCCACATACCCACTCTCTGCCAACTCTCTATTAGTGGGTGCCGGATGGTCCGCTATCCACTGACGAACAGCAAGGCGGCGCGGGTCGTCGGGGCCTGGCAAAAGTTCGTCCATGTGGTCAGAGTAAGCGGTCGGGACTACGGTGAACTACATGAGCCAATTGACATATGACGGAAAAGTTGCAGTAATCACCGGTGCAGGTGGCGGTCTTGGTCGCCAACACGCACTTCTTCTCGCATCACGGGGCGC
Source organism: uncultured Acidimicrobiaceae bacterium (assembly GCA_903904615.1). Lineage (GTDB taxonomy): Bacteria > Actinomycetota > Acidimicrobiia > Acidimicrobiales > Ilumatobacteraceae > UBA2093. The sequence goes on from CAIVDG010000262.1 coordinate 3,017, forward strand.
ACTGGTCGTTGTAAACGACCTTGGTGGCACCGTCGACGGGTCAGGTGCAGATTCAAGTGCAGCACAAAAGGTTGTCGATGAAATTCGTGCAGCTGGCGGAGAAGCCGTAGCGAATCACGACAGCGTGTCCACCCCCGAAGGCGGCGAAGGAATTATTCAGACAGCCGTCGATGCATACGGCCGCGTTGACATCGTGATCAACAACGCAGGAATCTTGCGCGACAAGACATTCCACAACATGACACCAGATCTTGTTGACCCCGTCATCGATGTTCACTTGAAGGGCGCATTCAATGTCACCCGTCCCGCATGGATTCGCATGCGGGAACAGGGCTACGGACGCATTGTCTCCACATCTTCTGCCGCAGGTATCTTTGGAAACTTTGGACAGGCCAACTACGGCGCAGCAAAGATGGGCCTTGTCGGATTCTCGCGAGTACTTGCTGCCGAAGGTGCTAAGTACAACATCAAGGCAAACGTCATCGCGCCACTCGCACTCACACGTATGACCGAAAATCTCATGGGCGCAGTGGGCGACAAACTTGATCCCGCGCTTGTTACCCCAATTGTTGCGTGGCTGTCGCACGAAGACTGCGACGTATCGGGCGAGATTTACTCCGTTGGTGGTGGCCGTGTTGCTCGCGTGTTCATCGGCGAGACACAGGGTTACTACACACCAAATCTTTCTCTTGAAGACATCCGCGATAACTGGGAACAGATTCGCAATACCGACGGCTACCAAATTCCGGCCAACCTTCCCGAAGAGACG
>CAIVDG010000263.1 GCA_903904615.1 uncultured Acidimicrobiaceae bacterium
AGTTCCATGTAGGCAACCTATTACAAGCGTGCGAACTACGATGACGAAATGCCGTTGGTGACCATTGTGATGCGGACCTATGAGCGTCCTGTCCTGTTGGCCCGCGCAGTGGCCAGTGTGTGCGGCCAAACATTCTCCAACTGGGAACTGATCATTGTGAACAATGGCGGAACTCCCGAGCCAATCGACCACATTGTTCGCCTCGCCAAAACCTCGCACCCGACTGCCGGCATCACCGTCTTGCATTTGGCTGAACGTGTGGGAATGGAAGAGGCGTCGAACAATGGGTTAGCGCAGTCTTCGTCTGAGTTTTTTGCAATTCATGACGATGATGATTCATGGAAGCCAAAGTTTCTTGAAGTCGCGGTTCAACACATGGAGAAGAACCCACACGCCAGCGCAATAGTCACCGGGGTCGTGCGAGTACACGAAACGTTTATCAATTCGCGAGTGTGGCCAGTACGCAACGAAAAGTTCTACCTCACGCAGGAACGACTCACATTTGAAGGAATGATTGGGAACAACACGTTTCCACCCATTGCTGCGTTGTTTCGTCGGTCATTGCTGCAAGACGCAGGCATGTTCGATGCGTCTCTTCCGGTACTCGGAGACTGGGAGTTCAACCTTCGCGCTCTAGAGAATGGACCGTTCGTTTTTGTTCCTGAACGGTTGGCGAATTATCACACCCGCACTACCGACAGTGATGTGGCGGCAGGAAACTCCATCACTGTTGGCCAAACGTTGCATCAACAAGTGAAGACACAGTTGCAACAACGGTGGGACAGTAAGCCGGGACGAAACGGCGTGAGCAAAGGCGAGTGTTCTCGGCGTGCCGCAGCTGAGTTAGATGCCAAGGATGCAAGACGTACCGAGGCTGAACGAGCAGCACAGACGTCTGGGGGGATGACAGCAAAGGTCGCACGTGTCTTGCGAACCGCCAAACGTCCACGTGCTGCAGGTAGGGCTGTTGTGCGAAGAGTACGAGCACAGGTGGGCCGATGAAGAAGCGACCCACCGCGGCTGAAGTGCTTGACGCAAGGCCTCACATCAATGTTGTGTCGCTCGACTTTTTCGACACATTGGTGACTCGCTCCGTTGCACAACCAACGCATGTGTTTGCCGAAGTGGAACGACTTTTGGTGAACGAGTTCGGACGCGAATGGAGCGGCTACGCACAGACTCGAGTTCGTGTGGAACACGACGTGCGGGTGCAGTTAGCTGCAACAGGTTCGTTGCGAGACATCTCTCATGACCAAATTATGAAGGCGATTCAAATTCGTTACTCGGCAACCCCCGAACTGATTGAACGCGCACGCCGACTGGAATGTGAATGCGAAATTGCCATGGCGCGGGCGGTGCCTTTTGGGTGCGACATTGCAAACGAAGCGCGAGCACGTGGGTTGCGCGTTGTCATTGTGAGCGACAACTACATGTCCTCTGACTTTCTTGCTCATGTGGCTCATGCTGCTGGGCTGACGTGGGTGCAGGCAAGCGACATCTTTGTGAGTTGTGAGCACGGAGGAATGAAGCAGAACGGGACTTTGTGGAAGACCGTTGTGGAAATACTGGGTGTATCACCAAAGAACATGGTTCACGTGGGCGATCACCGAATTCCCGATGGGACGGAACCATCAAAACTGGGAATTCATTGCTACATCGACTCACGCAGTTCACGTTGGCATCGTCACCCTCTAAATACATCGCCTGCCGTGTTGCCCTTTTCTCGTTTAGAAGCATGGCAACGCGATAGTGACTACGAATGGTTCAGGGGAGCCGAGCGCCATTTTGGTGAGGGTGTTGTTGCCATGATGGTCGCAGCGCAAGTGAAAGATTGCCTCGACGTACTTGCCTCTCGTACTGTTGCAGGCATTCACTTTGCTGCACGTGATGGATGGATGGCAGACAGTGTGTGGCACCGTCTGCGCCGCGAACGTCCCGAACTGCCTGAAGCTACGTATTTATCGTTCTCCCGTTCGGTCATTGGTCGAGCCAACATCACTCATGTTGACGAGGATGTCGCTGTTCGGTTCGTTGACGAGAACGAACGTCTCACCCCACGTCGTCTATCAACTCGTTTCGGGTGCGACTTCGCGACGTCTCTTGGTCTTGACGATGTGATGGATTCTTCCACCGCTCGACAACTCGTTGTACAGAACGGTGCGCGAATTATCGAAGCATCTCGGCAATTGCGTGAACGAGTAGTGGGTCACTTACGTACACACGGAGTGCTTACACCAGGACATCACATCGTGTTCGACTTGGGATGGCGCGGTTCTTCCATGGCCGATCTTGCCGACATTGTTTCGGAGGCAACCAATGGAGCCGCCACAATTGAGGGCCGCTTTCTTGGCTTGTATTGGGACGCCACCATGAACCGCACCCGACTTCCTCTACATGGGTACGCCATGGACGACTTGGGTTCTCTAGACGACAACATTCGATTGTTAGGAGCTGTTCGTTTGTTTGAGTTTTTGGTCACGGCGCCCAACGGTTCAGTCATTGATTTCCAAGGTGCCGAGAAGAACTTTGAGCCGGTGCATGCAAGCCAGAAGAATCGACCAGCGTCCGAAGATGCATTCATCGGTGTGGTCCTTGCGACAGCGGTTGATGCTGCACTGCAGATCA
>CAIVDG010000264.1 GCA_903904615.1 uncultured Acidimicrobiaceae bacterium
ATGCATCACTGGCCAACGACGTGCTGCTGCCATTAAGCGCAAACGCCAATCGGGATTCACGCAGTACGGGTTTCCGACAGCAGCAAGAAGTGGTTCGTCAAACACACTGTCGCTATAAGCAAATGAGCCATCAAGATCAATGCCGTTTTCTTGGCTCCACGCCTTGACCGCATCTTTCTTGCCGCGCGACCACACATATGGACCAACAAGTTCACCTGTGTAGGCGCCGTCTTCATCTACGCCATAGGTGGTGGCAATGACAGCGTCAAAACCCATGAGATGTGCGAACGGCTCGATGAGATCTCGCGGAGTTGTTGTTGCCAGTACAACGCGACGGCCTTGCGCACGATGCTCGTCCAATACCTTGCGCGCATACGGCTGCACCATGTTCACCAAATCTGGTGCAGCTAACTCTGCAGCGTTTCGCACATGTGACTGCAAATGTCCACGCATTGCAATAACAGCCTGTCGACCCAACACCATTGACGGGAGATTCTCTCCGAACGTTTCAAACACTTGATACAGCAGTGACTCGCCAGGAATGTTGCGCGTGACAACACCCGTTTCACGCAAGACTCGACTGACAACGTGTGCAGATGCGCCAGACAGCAACGTGCGGTCAAGGTCGAAAAATGCTGCGTGGTTCACGCGCGCACACTACGCCCATCTGGGAGCAAGCGAAATAGGCAAGTTCTGCCAGAAAAGGGAAAGACCCCGCAGGGGGTGCGGGGCCTCTCAACCGAAACCCGATGGTGGGGGACCATCTGTTGGGTTCTTTCGGCCGGCTAATGGGGGGCATTGCCGGCGCGATTTATGTAAGTGAAATTATGCACGTGAATGAGTGAACACTCAAGTTGAACGAGGCGATAATTGCTATCGTTTTTTGTGATAGGTGTCACGGACGGAGAAATCCATGGAAATCAAGCAATTACAGAGCCTGGTGGCCATCTCTGAGCACGGCACGTTCTCCGGGGCGGCCAAGGCTCTCGACACTGTGCAGTCCAATGTCTCGGCCCACATCGCCCGCCTCGAAAAGGAACTGGGCACCATCCTCGTTGACCGAGCCAATGGCACTCTCACCGATGAGGGCGAGATGGTTCTCACTCGTGCACGTCGCATTCTTCATGAAATGGAAGACATTGATGCCGACATTCACTCCTTGGGTGAAGAAGCCATTGGTGACTGTCGCATTGGAACATTAGGTACCACCGCACGATGGCTGATGCCGCCACTGTTGAATTCACTCACCCGCCATCACCCTGGCGTGCGCACCACAATCATTGAAGGTGCAACCAGTGCGTTATTGCTTCGTCTTGCCAGTGGCGAGATTGATGCAGCCATTGTTCACTTCCCTATTCAAGATCCATCGCTTGATGTCACCGAGTTATTTGCCGAGGAACTGTTGTTGCTCGCACCCACAAAACATGTACTTGCTGAACGCGAGTCCATCTCGCTTGAAGAATTATCCGAATATCCACTTCTGCTTGCGCCGCGGGGTACGGCACAACGACGCATTATCGATAGAGCGGCTGCGACACGTGGAGTGGCCTTGCGCTCGCAAGCAGAAATTGATGGTGTGCGTCTAATGGCATCGTTGGTGTTCGAAGGATTCGGCCCCGCCATTGTTCCCGCCAGCGCTGCACCTGGTTGGCTGAAGGGCAATTTTGTACGCATCAGTGTTCCCGACTTGCCACGGCGTGTTGTTGGGTGGGTTCAGCGCGAACGACCTCGACCAAACCGAGCCACATTGGCGGTGCGAGACCGAGCGATTGATGTTGTGGGCCGTCATGCCCCACGTCAGCCAGGAATATCGGTACAAATCGCGCCACATCAGTCAAAAGGACTGCGCCACCACCCCTCCGTCTAATCTGTTGAAGTGAGCGACGCCCCTTCCCTACCCCGTGATGTGGTGCTGGAGCTTCAACACAATGTTCCTGGCGCGGCAACAGCCGCAGTGGTGCGATTGTCTACAGGGCGACTCGTTGTGTGGCTCGATGTAGATGGCGGACATCACAAAGGTGCACTGTCGGCCGCAGCGTCACATGTGATTGCCACAGCTGCAGACACTGCGCGAACAAAAGGGCTTCCGCTGGTGTTGCAGATTGAATCGTCCGGGGCAGACATTCTTGAAGGAATCCCTGCGCTTCACGGTTGGGGAACCGCTGCCAAAGCACTGGCACATTGCTCCGGACATGTTCCGAGCATCAGCATTGTGACTGGCCCCGCCGTCTCGGGACCTGCATTACTGATTGGACTCTCCGACTTTGTTGTGATGACCGAAGATTCCTATGCGTTTGTCAGTGGCCCCACCATGGTCGCCGAGTTCACAGGAATCACCGTGAGCACCGACGAACTTGGTGGCGCAACAACACACGCGCGCAATAGTGGCGCCGCATCTGTTGTTGTGCCCGATCTCTCTGCAGCAACAGCATGGGTAGAGGAACTTCTTGAATATCTGCCGAACAGTGTGAACGAATTGCCGCCGCTTCTCGACACCGACGACATCGACGACAGACTCACACCAGAAGCGGGTGCGTTGGTTCCTGAATCATCCACCGGAAGTTACGACGTTCGCAAAGTAATTGAGTCCATTGTTGACGACGGTGCATACATGGAAGTGCGTGCGCGATGGGCGGGCAATGTCATCACTGCGTTTGCACATATGGCTGGGTACCCCATTGGCATCGTTGCCAATCAACCCATCAACTTGGCCGGAACACTCGACATTCCTGCATCGCAAAAGGCTGCACGGTTTGTTGCATTCTGCGATGCATTCAACATTCCGGTCATCACACTTGTCGACACTCCGGGCTTCTATCCGGGGAAAGACCTTGAGTGGCGCGGAATGATTCGCCATGGCGCGCAACTTGTGTTTGCTTATGCGCGAGCCACCGTTCCACGTATCTGCATCATCTTGCGTAAGTCGTACGGCGGTGCCTACATCGTGATGGACTCCAAAGAGATGGGGAACGACCTCTGTCTTGCCTGGCCGTGGGCTGAACTTGCGGTCATGGGCGCAGGTCAGGCAGCCGCCATTCTGCAACGGCGAGCTACCCCAGAAGAGCGGGCTGCATTCGAAGCCGACTACACCCAGCGTTTGTTGAACCCCTACATCGCAGCCGAACGCGGGTACGTCGACGCCGTCATTGACCCAGCAGACACTCGTAAAGAGATTTGTGCAGCGCTTCACATGTTGCGCGATAAGCGGGAGAAATTGGTCTCTCGCAAGCACGACAACACGCCGTTGTAGCGAGGTTCACAGCCCACCGAAGTGGGAGCCATCTGCCGTGTTCGTCTAACCTGACTTGTGGGGGAAAAAAGCCCTCGCGACGTATCCCGTCAGCAGTCAAGGAGATCCCACATGGCTGACACCATCACAATCATCGACGACCGAACAGGAAAGAAGGTCACGGTGCCCATCGAGGGCGGAGTCTTTTCCTCCGCTGCTCTTCGAGAGCTGGACCCCAGCCTCTTTATGTACGACCCTGCGTACTTGTCCACCGCATCATGCGCGTCTGCCATCACCTATCTCGATGGCGATAACGGCGTTTTGCGCTACCGCGGCTACCCCATTGAGCAACTCGCCGAGAGTTCATCGTTCTTGGAAGTTGCCTACCTTCTCCTGAACGGCGAACTGCCAACGTCAGACGAGAAGGCCCAGTGGGAATACAACGTCACACGCCACACCATGATTCACGAGAACATGCGTAAGCGTTTCGTTGACGGATTCCATTACGACGCCCACCCGATGGGAATGTTCATCTCTGCAACTGCAGCGCTTGGAACCTTCTACGAAGAGGCAAAAGAAATCTTCGACAAAGACACATTCGACAAGCAGGTACTTCGCTTGGTAGCAAAGGTTCCCACCATTGCGGCCATGTGCTACCGCTTCAGCCAAGGCCTGCCCTTCGTCATGCCAAACAACTCGCTGTCCTACGGCGAGAACTTCTTGAACATGATGTTCCGTATTGGTGACGACTACAAGGTGCACCCAACTCTTGCTCGCGCAATGGACATCTTGTTCATTCTGCACGCCGACCACGAGCAGAACTGTGGAACCACAGCAATGCGAGTTGTTAGTTCTGCAAACTCCGACCCCTACACCGCAACAGCAGCCGCAGCAGCCGCGCTGTACGGCCCACTTCACGGCGGTGCCAACGAGGCGGTTGTCCGAATGCTGACAGAAATTGGAGACGTGAAGAATGTTCCCGCGTTCATCGAAAGCGTGAAAGCTGGCGAAGGACGTCTCATGGGATTCGGTCACCGCGTTTATAAGAACTTCGATCCACGCGCCACCATCATCAAGAAGACGGCGTACGACGTTTTTGCTGTCACCGGCATGAACCCACTTCTCGACATCGCACTCGAGCTAGAGAAGGCAGCGTTGAACGACGAATACTTCATCAAGCGCAAGCTGTATCCGAACGTGGACTTCTATTCAGGTCTCATCTACCAGGCTCTCGGATTCCCTGTCGACATGTTCACTGTGTTGTTTGCAATTCCACGCACTGTGGGCTGGCTTGCACATATGCAGGAACTATTGAGTGATAGCGAACAAAAGATCAGCCGTCCGCGTCAGTGGTATATCGGCGCCGACGAGCGCAACTACATACCTATCGCAAAGCGTTAAATGACCTAGTCCGCAAG
>CAIVDG010000265.1 GCA_903904615.1 uncultured Acidimicrobiaceae bacterium
CACTTCGGAACGTCAACACATTCGACGTGGCGTTGGTTGGGGCGTCAGCATAAAGAACATCATGTACAGCGAAGGCTTCGACGACTACTCCACCGCTCGTTGCACACTGAAAGACGGCGCTGTCACATTGAAGTTCGCCACAAGTGAAGTTGGACAGGGTTTCGTCACGCTGGCACCCCAAATCGCTCGCTCGGTTCTTGGCGTAGACGACGTTGTGTGCGACACCATCGATACAAACATCGGCTCGGCTGGTTCCACCTCTGCATCGCGTCAAACGTGGATGAGTGGTGGTGCTGTGGACGGCGCCTGTCGCCTTGTGAGAGAACGACTCTTTGAACAGGTGGGTGCGAAGTATGGCGTCGACCCCATTCGTTTGGTTATCGACGACACCGACATTGTGGACACGGTGGGAACATTGCGAATTTCCGTACAAGACGCAACGCAAGGTGTCACCATTTCTGAAGAGTTCGAACATCATCATCGCCCAACAGAAGACCTGAACGAGGACGGACAAGGAAATTGCCACGTGGCGTTTGCTTTTGTTGCCCACCGCGCAGTTGTCGATGTTGACCCCGAGTTAGGCCTCGTGAAGGTTGTGCAAATTGCGACTACTCAAGATGTGGGTAAGGCTCTCAACCCACTGTCGGTTCTCGGTCAAATAGAGGGCGGAATCGCTCAAGGACTTGGCCTGGCCGTCATGGAAGAGATCATCGTTGAAAATGGTCGGGTTCGTAACCCGAGCTTTACCGACTACCTGCTTCCCACTGCGCTGGACGCGCCGGTTGTTGTTGCGCGTCTCGTTGAAGAACCAGATCCGCAAGCGCCTCTCGGAGCAAAGGGTGTTGGGGAGCCGCCATGCATTTCCGTCACGCCAGCGATTGTGGCCGCAATACGTGACGCCATTGGCAAAGACATTCCGCGCTGCCCTGTTCGGCCGCAAGATATTTGCCTGTAGCGGTTATCCAAACACGCGATCGGTGTATCGATTTGCAAAGGTCCTATTCGGATCAAGCTCATCACGCACTGCAAGAAAATCATTGAACCTTGGGTACAGGGTGGCCAATTCGTCGGCTTCTCGATGATGAATCTTGCCCCAGTGTGGTCGAGCGTCATACCCACGCAAAATGTCTTCCACATCACGGAAGTAGGGCTCGTACTCCATTCCCTTGTACACGTGCACCGCTATGTATGCACTATCGCGCCCAAATGAGGTACTCAATGGAACATCGTCCGACGCAGTAAAACGAACCTCGACGGGAAAGTTCAACATGTAACCCTTGCGTTCCACCATGGAACGAATGTCGCACATTGCATCTGGAAGGTGCTCTGCGGGCAAAGAATGTTCCATTTCATAGAAACGAACAAGACGTGGGCTTGCGAAAATCTTGTAGCTGTCGTTGACATAAGTTCTTGAACCAGACGACGGTAATGCCGTAGCGAGTTTGGGGATGAGTGAAGGCTTCATTCGCCCCACGCGACACAACGCACCAAACGCGTAGTTCTCCATGAATGTTTTCTCAATCCATCCCTTCACCTTGGGTAATGGTTGGAGCGGCTCAGTGGTTCGATTGTTGCGTTTTGTCAACGCCCAGCGTGTGTGAGGAATCCAAAAGAACTCAAAGTGATCGTTCGTCGCTTTCAATTCCTCAACATTCGCCAGGGCATCGTCCAACTTCATGGGCATCTCGTGAGCATGGAGACGGAAAGCGTCCACCACTTTGATGGTGCACTCGGTGATGACACCTAAAGCACCAACAGACACTCGTCCAACGTCGAGCAGATGGGGGTTCTGATGCTCGTTTGCGACGACAACATTTCCTTCTCCATCAACGATTCGTAAACCCACCACTTGAGCGGCCAGCCCCGGCAAGTGAACTCCTGTGCCGTGGGTAGATGTAGAGATGGCACCAGCCACTGTTTGATACGCAATGTCTCCAAGATTGGCCATGGCTAGACCTTCAGAATGAAGCAATGCGTTGAGCTCATTCAATGTGGTCCCGGCCCCAACAACCACTGTCTTGGCGGTGCGGTCTATGGAACGGATACCACGAAGCGCACCAATAGAGATCATGTGGCCATCTGAGACTGCAGCGGGCGTGAAGCTATGACCTGAACCAACCACCTTCACACGCTCGTTGGCAGCCCGAGCACGCTGGACAAGCCGAACCACCTCTTCCTCTGTCTGTGGGGAACTAAACGTCAAAGGACGAGCTCGCTCATTTCCAGCCCAGTTCTTCCATGAGGATGCCATTCCTTATTCATAGCCCAAACAACCCCGCCAACACGGCTCCACTTGCACATAGACACCCGCAGAACGCATAGGGTGGAGACGTTCCCGAAGCTTCTAGGAGACCCCATGACGAAGACACAAGTCCCCCTCGTTGACTACTTGGCGCTCTCGCCCACTCCACATTTAGTTGCCAATGAGTGCACCTCTTGTGGCGCTCGATTCTTTGATCGTCGAAATGCCTGCGCATCGTGTTTTGCCACAACATTTCGCCAGGTGGACATTGCCACTGAAGGCGAAGTTCGTTCCTTCACCATTGTCACTTTTGCATCGCCCGGTGTTCCTGTGCCGTTCGTCGCTGCAATCGTGGACTGTGGCGGAACCAGTGTGCGCGCAAATCTCATCAACGTTGACCCCACCCCTGAGAAGGTTCATCTCGGAATGAAAGTTCGCCTCGCAACCTTCTCCTTGGGCGACGACGACAATGGAACTGAAGCTATTGGCTTCGGATTCGAACCACTCTCGTAAGACATCACATCTACAACAAAGGACATCACCATGGCATCAGAAGACATCTACATTCTCGGCATCAATATGACAAAGTTCGGAAAGTATCCGGACAAAGACACGGTTGATCTTGCAAGCGAAGCGGTGATGGCCGCGCTTGCAGACGGCGGAGTCACCATGCGCGACATGGGTGTTATGGCGGCAGGTTGCCTCATGGGTCAAGGCGGCATTGGCCAAATGATTCAGAAGCAAGTCGGACAAACAGGAATTCCTGTTTACAACGTGTCAAACGCGTGCGCTACCGGAGCAACAGCGCTTCGTACAGCCATCATGGCCATCAAGGCTGGCGAATGCGATATGGGTCTTGCTGTTGGTGTTGAGAAGCTTGCCGGTGTTGGTCTTCTCGGAGCTGGCGGCGGCGCGAAGGGTTCTGGAAAAGAATGGAAGCCCTCTGGTCGTTACGGCGCAGTACAGAATGTGGACGGGTTCATCGGAACCGCCAACATGCCGGGAACGTTCGCACAGGTCGGCATGGAATACGGCCACAAGTATGGCGGCGCCACATTCGAAGTGTTTGCGAAAATTGCTGAGAAGAATCACGCACACTCAACATTGAATCCGTTGGCTGCGTACCAGAAGAAAATGACTCTTGAAGAAATCATGAATGACGTCATGATCTCGTATCCCAACACTCGTTCCATGTGCTCCGCAAACTGTGACGGTGCCGCGGCTGCAATTGTTGTGAGTGGTTCAAAGTTGAAGACCATGTCTTTAGAACAACAACGTCG
>CAIVDG010000266.1 GCA_903904615.1 uncultured Acidimicrobiaceae bacterium
CAATGACGAGTCGAGCATGAGAGATAACTGGTTCTGGAGTTGAGTCCGATGTGCGGCGAGTAACGGCGCGAATACGTGCGAGAAGTTCGCGCTGACTAAATGGCTTCACCACATAGTCGTCGGCCCCAAGTTCTAAGCCCAACACTCGATCAAGTTCGTCACCACGTGCGCTCACAATGATGATGGGAACATGCGATGTTTCGCGAATAACTTTTGATGCGTCAAGACCATCCATGTCTGGCAACCCAAGGTCCATCAGCACCACATCGGGCGTGTCGTTGTTGACTGCAGAGATTCCATCAGCGCCGGTAGAGACATGCACGACTGTCATTCCGGCCTGCGAAAGAGAAGCCACCACCGAACTCGCAATGGCTTGATCGTCTTCTACAAGCAGGACTTTCACCCCTCCATTGTGCCTCGTTGGCCCGCTTCGGCACCGAACAACAGAATCTTTGACGAATCTTGGATATCGCCTCGCCGTCCCATTGATGAGCCCCCAATACCTTTACCTGTACGGAACAACCGTGAATGGAGCTTTAGCCATGAAAACAGGAATCGCCACAACACTCTCAGTATTGGGAGTCATCGCAGCGGGAGCTGCGGCATACGCCGTCAACACCAGCGTCCTCGGTGCAGCAGCATCCGACACCGTTGCCGTTGTTGCTCCGGCGGGTTCGCCTGCCACGGTCGCTACTCAGCCCAACAGCCCCAACGTCTCAGGCGCCTCTATTGAGACCGTAGAGAACATGGTGTCAGGAGACACCACGACATACAAGGTTGGTTCTGCCGGTTCAGTCGTTGTGGACACATCGTCTGGATCAATCGTTGTGACCAACATTCTTCCTGCAGCAGGCTTCACAAGCGAACCTGCAAGAACCGACTCAAATGGTGCCGTCAAGGTTCACTTTGTATCTGCGAGTCAGCGCATTGAGTTTGTCGCTCGAATGGTCAATGGTGCAGTTGTCGTCGATGTAAAGAACGAAACGCCCGCACCTGGTGTATCTCAACCACCCGCTCGCCATCACGATGATGACGATGACCACGACGAACGTGAAGAGCGCCACGACGATGACGATGACTACGAAGATGGAGATGACGACTAATGATGAACGATCCACTTCTTCCTCCACCTGCGCCCACCGAACGACGCGCCCCATCAACACCCACAAAACGTGCACGTCGACCAGGCCCAGCAATGTCGGCAAAGATTCTGGCAACCGGTCTTGCCACCACCGCCACACTGGGGCTCACAGCTGGTTACGCCTTTGCGCGCAACGCACAAGAGTCTCAACTCACACAATCTCCACAGACAAATAGTGACCCGGCTGCAAACAACACCCAGCCTGTTCCCAATGTCTCGGCTCAATCGAACGCCAATTCAAACAATGTGGCACCCAACTCAGTAAGCCCCGTTGTGACAACAGCACCGGTCGTTGAAATAACTGTTCCTACATTGGCTCCTGCTCAACCAGGAAACAACTGGAACGGCTCGAACAATCAGCCAAGTAGCGGCTCTCGCTAGATCGCCCGTCATGATTGTTTTGTCGGCTCGTGATCAGCACACGGTGATGGGCGTGACGTGTCGCGTAGAAGTTGACGCAATCAATGCTCCTCAACTTGTCGATGATGCATTCTTGCAACTTCGAGAACTCGAAGCACTGTGGAGCAGATTTGTTCCTACTTCTGATGTTTCACGGCTTAATAATGCGAACGGCATGGCCACTCATGTCGATCACCGCACAGTGTCTTTAGTGGCAACGATGAAGGCGGCCATGGCGTACACCCGTGGCGCATTCAACCCCACACGTCTCCCTGAACAGATTGCATTGGGTGACTCTCGATCGCTCACATCCAACAACGCCACAAGGCTTCCCGCAAACGCCACAATGTTTCTTTCCATGGACGATGTTCGTATAGAACCAAATGACACGGTGCAGTTACCACTTGGCATGACGCTCGATGCAGGCGGAATCGGAAAGGGGTTTGCTGCCGATCTGGTCGCAACCGCACTGCTCTCTCGCGGTGCGCAGTCAGTATGCGTGAATGTAGGTGGCGACATTCGAGTGTCGTCACAGCCCAATCATCCACGTTCGTGGGGAGTTGAAGTCTTATCCCCTATTGATGATTCGGTTCTCTCAGTTGTTTCGCTGCGAGACGGCGCAATTGCCACGTCTGCACGATCAGCTCGTCTGCGAGATGACCATGGCGTTGACAACCACATTCAAGATGCACACCACACCGTTGCTGGCGTCAGTGTTCTTGCATCCACCGGGGCATGG
>CAIVDG010000267.1 GCA_903904615.1 uncultured Acidimicrobiaceae bacterium
CATGATGAGGTCGAACAGGTAGCGCTGGTATTCCGGCGCGATCCACATTTCGTATCCCAAGTCTCCGGTGTAGGTCATGCGTGACAACCAAATTGGTGCCATGCCGATGTTCATCTTGCGGAATGCCATGAACGGGAAGTCCTTGGTTGCAAGTGATGTGTCGGTGAGCTTCTGCAAGAGGTCGCGTGAACGTGGGCCTGCAACAGTGAGACCAACCATCGACAACGACAAGTTCTCGAAGCGAATTGCGCTGTCCTTTGGCAGGTGAGCAATGAACCAACGTGGGTGATGCACTTCTGCGGCTTGTGAGCCGAACAAGAAGAATTCTTCTTCGCCAATTCGTGACACCGAGAATTCGCCAACGATCTTGCCTTCTGGGTTGAGCATCGCAGTAAGTACGGTGCGACCAATTTTTGGCAATGAGTTGGTGAACAAGCTGGTGAGCCAAGCTGCCGAGCCTGCGCCACTTACTTTGTACTTGGCAAAGTTTGAAGCTTCAGAAAAGCCAACGCGCTCACGTACTGCTTTCGATTCTTCGGCAACGTTGTTAAACGCGTTCGAACGGTAGAACGTGACGTCTTCCTTTGGCTCTTTGCCCTTGTCCTGGAACCACAGTGGGTGCTCGAGGCCAAAGCCTGCGCCCATCACTGCGTTGTGTTCAATCAAGCGGTCATAGATAGGAGTGGTGAGCAACGGACGTGCTGCTGGTAGCTCTTCGTTCGGGAAGGTGATGCGGAAACGACGTGAATAGTTTTCGCGCACCTTGCTGTTGGTGTACGCAAGAGTTGCGAAATCGCCGTAACGAGCAACGTCCATACCCCAAATGTCTGCGCCCGGATCGCCGTGCACCATCCAGTTAGCAAGTGACAAGCCAACGCCGCCGCCTTGTGACAAGCCGGCCATAACAGCACATGCTGACCACATTCCTGGCATGCCCTTGATTGGGCCAACAAGTGGGTTGCCGTCTGGGCTGAAGGTAAATGGACCGTTGACGAACTTCTTGATTCCTGCGCGACCAACGGCAGGGAAGTGAGCGAATCCTCGCTCGAGTTCTGGAGCAATGCGCTCGAGGTCGTGTGGCAACAACTGGAACACGAAGTCCCATGGCGTGTCTTTTGCAGCCCACGGACGGTTGTCTTGTTCGTAGGTTCCAAGCAAGATGCTTTGTCCTTCTTGACGTGCATAAATTTCGCCAGCGAAGTCGATCATGTGTGGCAGTTCCTTGCCGAACGTTTTGTTGTAGTCAATGACTTCATCCATTGGCTCGGTCATGAGGTAATGGTGTTCCATTGCCAACACTGGCAATTCGAGTCCAACCATGCGACCAACTTCGCGTGCCCACAAACCGCCAGCGTTCACCACGTGTTCTGTGTGGATCTCGCCCTTGTCGGTGTACACGGTCCATGTGCCGTCTTGGCGTTGCTTGATGTCGTTCACCATGGTGTTGGTGTACACCTCGGCTCCGCGGTTACGCGCACAAATTGCGTATGCGTGCGTAACGCCGTACGGGTCTACTGAACCTTCGTCTTCGTCGTACAGCGCGCCAACGAAGTACTTCTCTTCAAGCAGCGGGTTGAGTTCTTTTGCTTCCTTCATGGACAACATTTCCATCTTCATGCCCAAGTAGCGACCACGGGCCATTGCCATCTTCAACCAGTCCAAACGTTCTGGCGTGTCGGCAAGTTGCAAACCGCCTGGCAAGTGAATGCCGCAGTTCTGTCCAGACTCGGCTTCAATTTCTTTGTACAAGTTGACGGTGTATTGCTGCAAGCGTGCAACGTTTGGGTCACCGTTCAAGGTGTGCATGCCGCCTGCTGCGTGCCACGTGGATCCTGCAGTCAGTTCTTTGCGCTCCACGAGCACAACATCGGTCCAACCTGCTTTTGTGAGGTGGTAGAGCACCGATGCTCCTACAACGCCTCCGCCTACAACTACAACGCGTGCTGATGATTTCATGAGTGATGTCCTTCCGTATTAAACGTAAATCTGTTAATTAAAAATCGGTTGCGACGCCGCCCTCGGCGACGCGACGCTGCTTGAACTCCAACAGTTCTTGCTGAATTGCGGAGTCGAGTTCTGGTGCGACGAACTCCTCAACGTAGGCCTGAGCAAGCTGCTTTGCCTTTTGATCGGCTGTTGGCTTGCCGGCTTCTTCCCACGACTCGTAGTTGCGCCAATCGGAAATCAACGGCTTGTAGAACGCATCGCGGAAGCGATCTTGAGTGTGTTGCGTGCCAAAGAAGTGTCCTGCAGGGCCAACTTCTTGGATTGCTTCGAAAGCCAATGTGGAATCATCAACAACGATTGGCTCTAAGTAGTCAGCAACCATGGCCAGCAGGTCGGCATCGAGCACAAACTTCTCGAGTGAGGCGTGCAGTCCGCCTTCCATCCAGCCTGCTCCGTGCATCAAGAAGTTCACGCCGCCTTGAATTGCTCCCCACAAGGAGA
>CAIVDG010000268.1 GCA_903904615.1 uncultured Acidimicrobiaceae bacterium
AGCAACGCTTCCGGCAATTCCAATGACATACGGAACCTTCGGCGCCATAGTTCCTAAGAAGGTGGCCGAAACTTTGTGCAAGTTCTGAGTTGCGCTGACATACAAGTTGATGAGTCGGGTGAGAGGCAGGTACACCGCAGCCACTTCATCGAGATCAATCTTGTCGTTGATGCCGCGCAACATCTCTAGTTCGCGCTCACGAATGGTGAGAGGAGTGGCGGCACGAAGTTCTGCCCATTCGTCACGGCCAAACGCCAAGTAGCGGTCGGGGTTCTGTGTGTCAATCACGGCTTTGACGCTACGGCTTTGCGGTTAGCGGTTCCAAGGTGCGCGGGGTGAAACTGCGCCAGGGCCAGCGGTGAGGACATCTACTCCGTCTGCGGTAACAACCATGGTGTGTTCAAACTGGGCTGTGCGGCTGCCGTCGGACGTTACGGCAGTCCAGTCGTCGTCCCACATCTTGTGGCGGAACTCGCCGCTCGCAGTGATCATGGGTTCAATGGTGAAAGTCATGCCTTCACGCAAGATCATTGTGTTGCGTGGGTCGTAGTAGTGAAGAACCTGAATGTCGGTGTGGAAGTTCTCACCAATTCCGTGACCAATGAAAGCGCGAACAATTCCGTACTTGTGCTTCTTGGCGTGTACTTCAATGGCGCGGCCAATCTCGTTAATGGCTACACCTGGCTTCACGGCTTCAATTCCGTACCACAAGCATTCCTCGGTGACACGAATGAGATCGCGGTCTTCTTGCGAAATGTTGCCAACAGCAAATGTGCCGTTTGTGTCGCCGTGAACACCGTTCAAGTAAATGGTGACGTCGAGGTTCACAATGTCGCCGTCTTCAAGAACGCGTGAATCGGGAATTCCATGACAGATAACTTCGTTCACACTGGTGCAGACACTCTTGGGGTACCCGTGGTAATTCAATGGGCTTGGATAGCCACCCATCTCAATGGTGAGATCGTGAACAAAGATGTCAATTTCATCGGTGGTGATTCCGGGGCGAACAAACTCGCCAGCACGGCGAAGAATTTCGGATGCTGCGGCACCAGCAACACGCATGCGCTCAATGACATCGGCACTCTTTACACGTGATTCGTCGTAGCGAGGAACAACACCCGTGTCTGCATACGGAGGCTTTGCAATGGTGTCTGGCACATACCGCATAGGGCTAATGACGCCTGGCTGAATACGGCCTTCGGTTCCCTTGTGGCACCGCTTGTACTTTCGGCCACTGCCACACCAACAGGGGTCGTTGGAGGCGGGCAGTGTTTCTGGTGCCTGGGTCATACGAACAAGGCTAGGGGCAGATAGGGCTATGACGCCTCTATCCCTGAGGTGGTGGGAGAACCGCTACTGATTGCAGATTCCAGCTACCGCCCGAAACACCTTCATGAAGCCATTGTCGAAGGTGTTTCGTCGCTTGCACATCGTCTTCGTTGTATTGCAGCAACTTCGCCTGCATCTCAATGGCGTTCGGGTCTTGAGGATTACATGCCTGGGTGTACCACACAATTGAGTTGTCTCCGCCGGCGTCTTCGGCATCCCACGCAAACCCTGCCAGTTTGGCTACGTACTTCAGTCCGAGCTTGCGCGTGGGCCAATGCAATTCCTTCACAATCTTGTGCATGTCAACCCACCATGGTTGATCTGCAAGATCTGTCACTTGATCTTCTGTTGGAACTCCGGCGACATGTGCATTGCGCACGCTCGCTTCTCTCATGCGGGGAATCTCAGCAGAGGACCCGGCGTAGCAGTACACCGCAACAGTTTTTCCTTCGGCAAGTGTTTGGTTCACCATGTTGTGAAGCCATTCCCAAAACTTTGCGAGCAGTCGGCCTTCATTGTCGGGATCGGAGGTGTCGAAGTAATGAAAGGGAACGAACTCGCCCTTGTCGTATGAACCATCTGGCTGACGTCGAGTGACATAGTTGCCGTAGAGGTACACGACATCGTGATTCTCAATGTCGAAATCAATCTCCACAT
>CAIVDG010000269.1 GCA_903904615.1 uncultured Acidimicrobiaceae bacterium
CGGTTGAACTGACTTGCGAACCGTAGAGAAGTCTCGGCCTTCCTTTTCGCATGCAATACGCAAATTCTGTAGCACTGAGCCAGCAACTTCAGGAGTTCCCCAGGTGTTCCATTCCTGTGCAAAGCGAGCAGTCAAGCGCAACATACGTGTTCCGCCAGTGCCCACCAAGATAGGAAGCGGGGACTGCACTGGCTTTGGTTCACACGGCGCATTGGTAATGGTGAAGTGTTCGCCAGCAAACGTGGTGCGATCTTCGCTCAACATGCTGGCAACAATTTCAATGGCTTCCGCAAAACGATCAACACGAGGCTTCGCATCGAAGAGTTCAATTCCAAACGCCTTGTGTTCATTGATTTGCCAGCCTGCGCCCATTCCAAGAACGAATCGACCATTACTGATTTGATCGATAGTTGCAGAACGGTTTGCAATGAGTGCCGGATGATTCATGGTGGTGGGGGTAACAAGAGACCCCAGTCTCACGCGTGACGTTGTTGCGGCGAGCGCAGACAGCACACTGAAGCACTCATGAAAGTTTCCGCCGATGGGTTCACCATCGGGAGTATTTGGCATGTAATGGTCGGCGTACCAGAAGCCATCCCACCCCATGTCTTCTACTGCACGTACAAAGTCGCGCACCTCGGTCCATGAGTGAGCGCTATTTGCCCATGCGGAGAAGTACATGATCAGGCTGGTCCGGAGAACATGCCGCGATACACCTGAGGCTTCGGCGGCGTGGATTCACCCTCGTAACGATTGATCTCGGCACGAGCGACGACTCCCCAGTGCACTTCGTCTGGACCATCGGCAAGACGCAGTGTGCGCTGGCTTGCGTACATACGTGCAAGCGGGCTCCACTGAGACACACCAGTTGCACCGTGCATCTGGATTGCTTCGTCGATGATGTGGCAGACGCGAATAGGAACCATCGCCTTTACTGCGCTGACCCAGATGCGAGCTTCGGCATTACCCATGGTGTCCATGGCCTTTGCTGCACGAAGAACCATGAGGCGACATGCCTCAATTTCAATTCGTGCCTTTGCGATGACTTCTGGGTTCTTGCCAAGACGAACAATGGGCTTTCCAAATGCTTCGCGTGTAAGTCCACGACGAATCATGAGTTCAAGCGCACGCTCTGCAGCGCCAATTGATCGCATGCAGTGGTGAATACGACCAGGTCCAAGACGAAGCTGTGAAATTTCAAACCCGCGTCCTTCGCCCAGCAACATGTTGTCTTTAGGAACACGAACATTGTTGAAGCGCAAGTGCATGTGACCGTGTGGTGCATCGTCTTCGCCGAAGACCTCCATTGGGCCAACAATCTGTACGCCTGGTGTGTCCATGGGGACAAGGATTTGTGAGTGCTTACGACTTGGTGGACCGTCGGGGCTAGTGAGCAACATCACGATAAGGATCTTGCAACGTGGGTCGCCAGCGCCCGATGCGTAGTACTTGTCGCCATTGATTACCCATTCATCACCATCGAGATACGCACGGCACTGAAGGTTCTTTGCGTCTGATGAAGCAACATCGGGTTCGGTCATGACATAGGCCGAACGAATTTCGCCATTCAACAATGGAGTGAGCCACTTGTCTTTCTGTTCACGTGTTCCAACGCGCTCAAGAACTTCCATGTTGCCGGTGTCGGGAGCCGAACAGTTCATGCTCTCCGATGCCAGCGGATTCTTTCCAAGTTCCACCGCGATGTATGCGTAGTCCAGGTTGGACAAACCTTCGCCTGTTTCTGCATTGGGAAGGAAGAAGTTCCACAGGCCCTGAGACTTTGCTTTTGCCTTCAGCCCGTCAAGAATTTCCAATTGACCTGGTGCGTAGTCCCAACGATTTTCACGACCGTCGCCAAGTTCATAAAACTTTGCTGCTGCAGGTTCCACTTCTTCTGCAATGAACTTCTTCACTGCATTGAACAACGGAACTGCCTTTTCAGACATTGCAAGATTCAACGAATCGTCGGTCTCAGATACTGCGTGCATTCCTGGCTTTGGCATCGCGCTCCCCTTTTGTACGGGGCTCGTGCGGCCCCACGCCCTCACCCTAGTTCTCTACCCCGCCTGCGCACCATGGCGGAAAGTAATGTCGGAAGGTCGCACCTACCAGGGAGGCCCCAGATGGCGAACGCACACAAGCACAAGCCCGCAACCGTCCATACACAGCAGCAGAACGCAATGGTGTCGGTCATTGATGACCAAGGGGATTTTGAGCGGGCCTCGCGTGGCTACATTGCCAGCCACCCCACAGGCCACATTGTTGACGAACACGGTCGCACGGTCATCAATGTCAACAACTACGACTTCCTTACGCCCAACTCGCCATCGCCGGCCACGGTGAACCCCAGCCTGTGGCGGCATGCCCAGTTGAACCACATTCACGGCCTATTCGAAGTGCGCCCCGACGTGTTCCAAGTTCGTGGATACGACATCTCGAACATCACCTTCATTAAGGGCAATACAGGCTGGATTGTCATCGACCCGCTTACAACAGCGCAAACCGCGCGAGACAGCTACGACCTCATCACCGCACAATTGGGTCACCGCCCCATCACCGCAGTGATCTACACCCACTCACATACCGACCACTTCGGCGGAGTCCTAGGCGTCATTTCTGAAGACGATGTCACCTCTGGCCGATGCATTGTTGTTGCCCCCGAACACTTCATGCACGAGACCGTTGGCGAAAACGTTATTGCTGGCCCCGCAATGGGACGCCGTGCGCTGTTTCAATTCGGACCACTGTTGCCACCAGGGCCCACAGGCCACATTGACGCGGGACTTGGCACATCTGTTCCTGTAGGTCCTCCCGGACTCATTGCACCAACACACGACATCACTCGCACAGGTGAAGAGATGGTCATTGATGGTGTGCGCGTTATTTTCCAACTCACGCCAGAATCCGAAGCGCC
>CAIVDG010000270.1 GCA_903904615.1 uncultured Acidimicrobiaceae bacterium
ACAATCATCACCGAAGAAGCGCGGATTCTTCGGCTTGCGAAAGGGTTAACCCATGAAGATTGACGACACAGTAAAAGCAGATCTTCGAACCCGCTTACGCCGCATTGAAGGACAAGTGCGTGGAATCCAGAACATGCTGGATGAAGAACGCGAATGTCGCGACATTGTCACCCAAATTGCTGCGGTCACGAAAGCAATGGAGCAAGTGGGCTTTCGCATGTTGGCCTCGGGCCTCACCAATTGCCTACAGAACCCAGACGAATCTGCTGCCGCGGGTTATTCCATTGAGGACGTCGAAAAGATGTTCCTCAAGTTGTCGTAAGACGGCAACGATTGAAGCGCGGTTTACGGACGTAAACGCTGCGCCACGAGAGACAGTTTTGCGTCGGGTTGCACTACCGCAACACGAACAAACTTCGACGCTGCAGGGCCGTAGAAGTCACCAGGGCTCACCAGTGCGCCACCTTCTCGTGCGAGTTTTTCCGTGAATGCCCACGCGTCGTCGACGGGGAACCACAAGTAGAAACCGCCATCGGGAAGCGGAATGTCGATTCCCGACCACTTCGACAATGTCTGCGCCATTGATTCAAGTCGCGCGCGATAGCGATCGCGTTGAACCTTCACATGTGCATCGTCGTCAAGCGCCGCAACGCCAGCGGCTTGTGCTGGGCCTGGCACCATGAAACCGGCGTGCTTACGTACTTCTTTCAAGTACTCGACAATTTCCGCATCACCTGCGTAGAAGCCAACGCGCACACCGGCAAGGTTGGAACGCTTTGACAATGAATGCACTGCCACTACCCCATCGAGTCCGTGCTGCAGAATTGATTGTGCGCTAGTTGACCACGTGAATTCCGTGTAGCACTCATCGCTGAAGATGGGAATGTTGTGAGTGCGGCCCCAATTTGCTGCGTACTTCAGATCGTCCAAACCACCGGTGGGGTTACTTGGGCTATTCACCCACACCATGAGTGCGCGATCAATGTCGTCTTGTGACAGCGAGGCAAAGTCCATGTGCCCTTCGGCATTCATGGGGACAGCAACCGCACGAAGACCCGCAAGGATGGCACCCATTTCATAGGTGGGATAAGCAACGGCCGGATAGATAACTGTGTCTCGGTTAGGGCGACGCAATTTCATGTAGTGAGGCGTGGTGGCAACAAACTCTTTTGTTCCGATACACGCAGCGATACGCGAGATAGGCACATCGATAGCGAACGTGCGCCCCATCCAACGCGCCACAGAACGACGCAGGGCTTCTGTGCCGATAGATGCCGGATAGCCACGCTCGGACCCCGATTGGCTAAGGGCTGCAACAACTGCGTCGGGCGGAGGGTCACACGGTGTTCCGATGGACAGGTCAACAATTCCGCCGTCGTGAGATGCAGCAATCTTCTGAAACGCATCGAGCCGATCGAATGGATACGGAGGAGGCGTGAAGCCCGCAAGGTCTCGATTGATGTCAGCCATGGTTCGTTAAGTTTCCACCATGGGAGGTGTCCACAACGAACTCACGAAGACGGCCTACTGAGGCTTGCGACAATCGAGCACGAATTCGCAGTCCGGTGTCGGCTTCTTCAATTGACACCACTTCACCTTCGCGGTGCACGGACGCCACAATGTCGCCCCGTTCAAACGGGACCAGCAACTCGGTGACTTGACTGATGGCTCGCATTCTGTCGGCAAGGCGACGCAACAGTGTGTCGAGCCCTTGCTGCTGCAACGCAGAGACAGCAACAGCGCC
>CAIVDG010000271.1 GCA_903904615.1 uncultured Acidimicrobiaceae bacterium
CAAGACCATGTCGCCATTGGAATCAAAGTCATCAATTTGTTTGATTCTGCGAGTTATTCCACCACCTACAAAATGGCAACCATGTTGGGACTCATTGATGTCATCAAGGAGTCAGTTGCATCAGACGGCACGCTCCCCACAACCGTCAGAGGTTCAGATGTAGCCGACAAGGTCTTTGAGTACTACTGGCCCCAATCTGTTCCGTATCCCAGTGCATTGACTCAACAGGCTGCATTCCTCAAGCAAAGTCCTCAACGTGACCTTCCACAGATCATTGCCGAGTACAGAACGAAAACCTCGAACTTCTCTCGAAGCGCAAGTATTGAGGCAGCTGAGTTGCAAGACCCAAATGGAATGAAAAAATTGCGGCGAGAAGTACGACAACGAATCTTGAAGATGCCGATTCCCCGCTTACAGAAATTTGGCAGTAAAGACGACTGGAAAGAGGACCGATTCCTTTTTGATTACAACTGGGCGGAAGACATAGTCCCATCGGATGATTCATTGCATCTCAAAGATGGAATTGCAGAATCTCTTATGAAAGTTCGACCTTTGCTTCGCCCGTACATAGAGACGCTGTGGGCCGACTATGTGGCCGATAGAAATCCGACTTTGACCGATGCCAGCAATCTTCGTAATGCATTGTTTGGCAAGACTCGAACAAACACGACTCCATTGCGCGAACCCCTACGTGCACTGCAAGGTGGCGTGTGTTTTTACTGCTCCGGTGCGTTGACAACTGGCGGCGATGTCGACCATTTCTTTGCGTTTACGCACTTCAACAACGAAGACCTCGACAACTTCGTTCTTTCGTGTTTCACCTGCAATAACAGCAAGTCCGCAATGTTGCCGGCACTTTCGCACCTATCTGCTCTGCTGACGCGTAACTCAAATTCTCCCCAATTGGACATACTCGCCGCTTCGCTTAATTGGCCACGCGGAACACACAAAGTTGCGGCCCTAGCTCCAATTGCATACCTGGTTGAAACAAGCACGACCCTTTGGAAATCACCAGGACAATTTGAAGATCTCAATTCTCAAGCCGCTAAGGCATTGCTTCATTCAATCCTTGACTCATGAATTGAATGAAAGCGTGTCGTTGAGGGAAATAGTGCCTGGGGTGATCACGCGGGCGTAGACGCCAACGTTCTGGTCCAGGTCGCGCACCACGTGACGCAAGATTGCGCGGTCTTCGGGGATGTCATCATTGATGCGACGGGTAATCATGATGCAGCGTGGACATGGATCGAGAAACTCAACAGTTGCAGTACCAATCTGTGCTGTCTTGCCGGTCCATGTGAATTCAGGATGGCCAGGCTCTGTGGAGTCAATGACAATGCTGGGGCGGAACCGCTTGATGTCAATGTTTGAGTCAGGAAGTGCTTGCTGCATCGCTGTCATCGCAGACGTTGTCATCACCATGAGTGGCCAACAGTCGTGATGGGTTCCGGGAGGAGATTCAAACTCTGCAACCTCCGGTGGGAATGCGGCAAAGTTCGGCAGTGGCTCGTGTTCTTCGCGGCCAAAGATGTTTCTCAGTTCCGTTATCGGGTCCGACGATGTTCCAGGTCCACGACGGAAGTGCTCAAGGTTGTTGTCTGCGGGAAGTGATTCCAATGCAACATTTCGACCGAGCGCGTGCGAGAGCTTTTCGTTGACATCGCTGTGTGAGGAAGAAATGACGTCACCGTTTGGGCATGTGATGGTGACGTGTCCGTCTTGTTGACGAGCAGTGAACTGCATGAGTTCGCCAATTTTCTTGGCTCCGCGAATTCCGCCGTTGTCGAGGTCACGAATGGCCCAGTGCCTGTCGCCAACAATTCCGAGTGAGCTGAGATCAATGCGTGCGACGGTGCTTCCCACCATTGACTTCACGGGATAGGTCCACAGTTGTGCAACTTTCATGTGCACAGCATTGCACGGTTCAACGACCGTACGAGCGAGTTAGCTGTAGTACGGGTTTGAGCCAGTGGCGTGATCGGTGACGTCACGCACTTTGAGAACGCCGGGCACTTGTTCCACCAAAGTGGTTTGTACGCCTTCAAGCATTGTCATTTTGCTCATGGAGCATCCGTGGCATCCGCCGCCCATGGTGAGATACGCAACGCCTTCGCCGTCGTGGCCAACGAATGTGACGAATCCGCCGTGTGCAGCAAGAGATGGGTTGATGTCTGTAGAGATGACAGCTTCGACTGATGCTGAGAGTTCGTCGTCGTTTGTGAGGC
>CAIVDG010000272.1 GCA_903904615.1 uncultured Acidimicrobiaceae bacterium
GTGCCCGACATTGTTGCCGCGTTACGTGCGGCAGTAGCCGAGGCAGACGGAGTCATCATTGCAACACCCGAATACAACCACTCGTATTCAGCGGTAACGAAGAATCTCATTGACTGGGCGTCGCGTCCGTTCATGAAGGGGCCAATCATCGGCAAGAAGTCAATGGTCATTGCAGTAACTCCTGGTCCTGGTGGAGGAGTGCATGCAGCGCAGGCAACAACAGAGGTGCTGTCTCTTCTGGGCGGAACCGTTGTTGCTCAGGTAACGGCGGCAGCCGTTCATGAAAAAGTCGATGCTGCAACCAACACAGTGACCGACGCGGACTTGGCGGCTCAGATCACCCAAGGTCTCGCTTCGTTCTAATTTGTGTCAACGCTTGAAACGCGTTGTCCGTGCTACCACGTGTCCACCATTGGTCGCTTTTTACCGGTGCGTGTGCGCCACGAGACGGTGTCACCAATGATGGCAACAATTCTTGCTCGAGTATCCGATGGGTCAATGACGTCGTCTATCTCTACGTGGCTTGCCATATTCAAAGCGCTTCCGTTCTCGTAGGCCTTCGCAATAAGAACAGATTCAAGTTCGGCACGTTCTGCTTCGTCGGCAACTGCTTCAAGTTCCTTCCGGTAGCCAAGACGGACTGCACCTTCTAATCCCATGCCACCGAATTCTCCAGTGGGCCATGCAACCGTCATGTCATTCGCGTGGAAACTGCCTTTTGCCATTGCCTGAGCACCAAGTCCGTATCCCTTTCGCAACACAATGGTGATCCATGGAACCGTGATGCTGGCAGCGGTGACGAACATGCGACCGAAGTGGCGAACTTGCGCAGTGTGTTCTGCATCTGGGCCCACCATGAACCCTGGCGTATCGCACAGGCTCACAATTGGTATGTCGTATGCATCGCAGAGCTGAATGAAACGTGCAGCTTTGTCGGCGGAGTCGGCATCAATTGCGCCACCTAGGTGTGCCGGATTATTCGCGATCACTCCGACGGGTTTTCCTTCAATTCGCATCAGCGTTGTCAAGATGCCAATTCCAAATGTCGGACGAAGTTCGAGTGCAGAGTCAATATCGGCGAGCGCATTGATAACGGTGCGAACGTCGTAGACGCGTGTGCGTTGCTCGGGGATGAGATTGCGCATGATTTCGTCGGGGTGACGTTCAAAAGTAGAAGTAGCTCCTTGGAAAAAGGACAGGTACTTCTTTGCAACGGCAACAGCTTCTTCTTCGTTGGCGACGCGAACGTCAACTACGCCATTGTGTGTTTGCACATCTATGGGCCCAATGTCTGTTGGTGCAACTAACCCCAGACCACCGCCTTCAATCATGGCGGGACCGGCCATACCAATATTTGAGTTCTCTGTTGCAATGACAATGTCGCAGCACCCAAGCAATGCGGCATTTCCTGCAAAGCAATAGCCAGACGTAATACCAACGAGTGGAACTAAGCCAGACAATTGAGCGAAGTACGCAAAGGCAAGACAATCAAGGCCAGCGACTCCGGGGGAATCGGTATCTCCTGGTCGGCCGCCACCACCTTCTGCAAACAAAATGACAGGTGTTCGTAAGCGTTCTGCCACATCGAACAATCGGTCTTTCTTTCGGTGGTTCAGAAACCCTTGCGTTCCGGCAAGCACGGTGTAGTCATACGAGGCAACAACAACGCGCGATGCGTCACCGGGATACGTGTCTCTATTGATTGTCCCGATACCTCCCACGAGTCCATCGGCAGGAGTGTTGGCGATGAGGTCGTCGAGGCTTCGGCGTTTGCGTTGAGCGGCGACAGCAAATGATCCGTATTCAACGAATGAACCATCATCCAATAAGTCGGCGACGTTCTCTCGAGCTGTTCGTTGTTGTTTTGCGTGGCGTCGGGCCACTGCCTCTGGTCGGGCTTCGTCAGTAGTAAGGCGGCGACGTTCGCTGTATCGAGCAAAGTCTGCACGTTCATGTGAGGTGTTGTTTGTGTTGTCGCCTTCCACATCGTCTGCTGCAACAACTCCAGGTGTGATGGTGATGAGCAGCTGTCCCGCTGTGATTGTGTCTCCTTCGGCTACGTGAAGGCCGGAGACAACTCCGTCTACACCGGCCTCAACGGGATGTTCCATCTTCATGGACTCAATGATGAGAATTTCCTGGTGTTCTCTCACTGTGTCGCCGATGGAGACGGCGATGCGAAAGATGGTGCCAAGAATTGGGGACGCAATGTCGTAGGTGCGTGAAGCCATACGAGA
>CAIVDG010000273.1 GCA_903904615.1 uncultured Acidimicrobiaceae bacterium
ATGGGTGAGTTCTGCATCACGTACTTTTGTGACCCTTCATCGGTGTCCATTCCGGCGGTCATTTCGCTCACGAACCATCCCGGACACAACGAGTTCACTCGAACACCTTTGCGTGCCCACTGCACAGCAATCTCGCGCGACATCGCAATGACGGCGCCCTTACTTGCCGCATAGTTCGCTTGTTTCACGGGTGTGCCCGCAATCATTCCCAGAATCGACGCAACGTTCACGATGGAACCACTCTTGTTCGCCACCATGCTCTCCCCTGCCAACTTGCACAAGTGCCACACTGCCGTGGTGTTCACTTCCATCACTTCTCGAAACTGATCAATGGTTTCAGCCTCAATGGGAACCTTGTGCGTAATGCCCGCATTGTTCACCAAGATGTCGATGCGTCCATAGGTCTGCATCACCGTGTTTATCAGCGAGATGCGCTGTGTTTCGTCCGCAACATCACACTGAACTGGTAGCGAACCAGGCAGTTCTGCAGACAATGTCTCTAGGCGGTCAAGACGTCGGGCCGTAAGTACAACGGTGGCTCCGGCTGCATGAAGCACTCGCGCGAAACGCGCACCTAGCCCAGAAGATGCACCGGTAACGATTGCGATCTTGCCATCAACGCGAAATTGTGACGTGGGGTCAAAAGAAGTGGAAGAATTCGTCATACGCCGAGGCTATGTGTTTGCCGGGTGTGTGCAAGCATGGAAACGTGAAAGTACGCGTGGGATATGGCCTTGGGGTTCGCACCCAACTCAATGACTCAGGGTTCCTCGATGTGGTCGACACCTTGGAACGCTTGCGTTTCGACAGCTTGTGGCTGAGCGAGCGCATTGGCGGCGAAGCACCCGACCCGTTGGTGGCCATGTCAATGGCGGCCGCGCGCACCACTCGCTTGAAACTGGGCATGAGCGTGATGGTTCTCCCCGGACGAAACCCCATCGTGTTGGCCAAAGAACTTGCAACGCTCGACCGCATGTCAAATGGTCGTTTACTTCCCGCCTTTGGTCTTGGCGTTGCAGACCCACACGAGCAACAAGCGTTCGGCGTAGAACGATCTCAACGCGCCAAGATGTTCAACGAAGCACTCGCGGTGTTGCGGTCGTGTTGGATGGACGAGTCCGTCACATTCCACGGCACGCATTACAACTACGACAACTTGCGTGTTCTGCCAAAGCCACTGCAACAACCGCCCGAAGTGTGGTTAGGTGGAATTGCAGAAAGCGAACTAAAGCGAGTTGGCCGTATGGCCGATGGTTGGCTTCCATCATTTGTGACTCCTGCAGACGCAGCAGCCGGTTGGAAAACTGTGACCGACATTGCCGCCGAGAACAGCCGCGAGATTGATCCCGAACACTTTGGTGTGCTTATTCCGTACACCATCGGCGATCCACCACCGCAACTACTTGCGGGACTGAAGGCGCGACGCCCCGACCTAGATGATGTGTCCGTCCTTGTGCCTTCTAGTTGGCACAAGCTTTCTCACACAATTGAACAATTCATAGAAGTTGGCGCGTCAAAGTTCGTTGTCATCCCATTCATCGAGCCTGACTCAGTGAATGAATGGAATGATCACTTAGAAGACGCAGCAACACACTTGATGCCGCTGCAGAACTAGTTATTTGTTCTTGCCCGCTGGCTTCTTGAAGTTTGCACAGAAATCAATGAGCAGGCGCGTGCCATAGGCAGTTGCACCGCGATTCAACCAGCCATTGTCGCCATCGGCGTCCATGGGGCCAGCCATGTCAATGTGAGCCCATGGAGTTTGTCCAACGAATTCGCCAAGGAACAATGCGGCAGTAGTGGCACCCGCGAGTGGGCCACCAATGTTGCGCATGTCGGCAACGTTTGAGTCGAGCAATGCACGGTACGGGCGGTGGAATGGAAGTTCCCACACCAATTCATCTGTGCGCGAGCTTGCGGCTTTCAACTGAGACAACACACCATCGTTGTTACCCAGAATTCCGGCCATGTGCTTTCCAAGCGCGCCCATTGTTGCCAACACGGCTGCAGCACCACTCATGTCCATCTTCATGGATGCATGGCTTGGGTCGCTTGGCTTCAATGAGATACCACCGGAGTCATACATGACGCCTTTGCCCACCAACACAATGTTTCCGGATGCTTTCGTG
>CAIVDG010000274.1 GCA_903904615.1 uncultured Acidimicrobiaceae bacterium
ATCAAAGAAGCCGGCGTGCGATTAGTGATTCTCGGAATTGCCATTCCACTCATCAACGGTTTTCTTGGTGCGCTTGCGGGTACCGCTGCCGGACTCTCTACTGGTGGCGTAGCCGTTATGGCCACGCTGGCAGGTAGCGCGTCCTACATTGCAGCGCCGGCAGCAGTGCGAATTGCCCTACCCAAGGCAAGCCCAGGTCTCTACGTCACTGCATCATTAGGCATTACTTTCCCGTTCAATCTCACCATCGGCATTCCCACCTACATTGCTATGGCGAATGCGCTGACCTAAAGGACACATCATGAACACAGCTGCACGTCAACTCATCACCATCGTCGCCGAATCTGTTGTTGAACAGAAGCTGATTGACGACATCAAGAAATGTGGTGCAAAGGGTTACTCCGTTAGCCATGTACGTGGCGAAGGAGTTACTGGGAAGAACACGCTCGACTTGAACGGTCCAAGCATTCGACTTGAATCAGTCGTGACCGACAAGGTCGCAGAAACAATTCTTGAAATGCTGGCAGAGAAGTACTTTGACAAGTACGCCGTCATTGCGTGGATCACTCCCGCGCACGTCGCGCGTCCCGATCGTTTCTAGTTTTCGGTCACCACACAACAGGGCGAGTTGCCCCAACAGCGCGACCTTCGGTGCGAACACCACGAGAGACCATGTCTTCTGCAAGTTCGCTCCACAGCGCCTTCAACTTGTAATGCGGTACGCGCGGGAACAAATGATGCATGGCGTGATGGTCATGCCCGCGAATGAGTAGCCCAGAACCGCGGAACACGGCCACTCTGGTGTGTCGGTAGCGGGTTGTTTCGCTTGCTGGGTGGTGTGGGTACCACGCAAAGATGAACATCAGCCAACACAGTTGAATTCGTGCAGGAAGCCACCACAACAACAACGCCTCAACGCCGTAGCCAGTGGAGAAACACGCAACCAGCACAATCGTGGTCAACAGCCAGAAACGAATCTGCGACTTCCCTTCGTTCTTAGCGCCGTTGCGCTCTCCGAGAACTGCTTTCAACGGAGCTGGCAACAAGATTCGAAGTGGTGGGATTAACGCGAAGAACGGAAGAAACGCATACAGCATGGTCATGCCGTAGAACTTCACGGGAAGTTCGCGCAATCGGCCGTCTGTGAAATGGTCGGGGTCACGCTTTGGGTCGTTGGTAAATGCGTGGTGGCGCATGTGCCCAGCGCGATGAGAAGAGAAATTGATCCCGGTGGGAATAGAGGACAACGTTCCAATTGCTTCTTCCACCCATCGTCCACGCGACACCTTGCCCCAGATGTTCTTGTGGGCGGCTTCATGCATGGGCATATAGAAGGTGGAAGCAAAGATTGAGTTCAAGACAAGGCATTGCCACAGCGGCAAAGTGCCATTCACGCCCAGAACAATGACACCCACCCAACACACTGCGAACAACACGAACGTGACGATGATTCGGACCTGGATGCCGCCCCAGTACTTTGCCGCTACCAAATTCTCTGCGCGTACGTTCTCCGAGCGAATTCCATTGGCTGAACTGCTACTCGCCTGGGCCGCCTCTTCAACAAGGATGCTTTCGAGGGCCTCTGGTTCTGGCGTGGCCTCAATCATGTGCTCACCGTAATCACTTCCGTCGACGTCATTGCAACGTTGTAAATATGGTCTCTATTCGGGGCACATTGGACATCTAGTACGGCTCAACTGCTGGAGTGCCCGAGTCAACACCAGTCATTCGTGCCTTTGCAGTCTGGCCTCGTCTCTGAGCCGATACAACTCCAGTTACAGCTCCAAGACCAAACGTTGGCATGTTTCCGTAGACCGTTTCAACGGTTGAGTCAGACAGCAAGATTGTCTCGTGATAGATGCCAACTGACCCGTTGTTTCGAATTCTCTTGTTAAACGATCGCCATGCTGGAAGGTGAACATTCTCGACCGACCGCGAGTACATAGTTAACTTCTCAAACGACTCCCAGTATTGCCACACGAGAACTGTTCGGCCCGAGATAAATGTGCGCGGCTTACCGACAAGACCAAGTGTGGGATTTTTCTGAAGTTCAATCAGCATTCGTGGCATTGCGATAAACACTGGAATCCATTTCCAGAACTGCCACAAACGATTAAATCTCATACCAATAAGAAATAAGACTTTGCCATCGGCTCCCACATCAGCCGCAAACCGTCCTTTATTCACCGAGCCCATGAACATCCCCCTTGAAGATGCCCTCGATGATACCGTTTAGTGCTTCACAGATGCCGTTCGATACCACTCGACAGTTGCGGTGAGCGACTCTTCAAGTGGGGTCGAATGGTCACCGAAAATTGATGCGTACGACGAATGATCGACCACAAAATCCTCTTCAAACTCATAGAGAATTTCGGGAATCTCTCGTGCAGGCGGAATAAAAAGTCCGGCAATTTTCATTGACAATGCGCCTCTCGTCACCGATCGCGGCTGGACGCCCGCTATCCGCGCCACGCTCTCCAAGAATTGTTGATTGGTCACTGCGGGAGCGTTTGGAAGATGCCATGCGCCGGCCATTGGGACTGGGTGCAGTTTGAACCACTTGAAGAATTCGAGTTCGAACAGAACCCACATCAATCACTCATTGAATTCCTTTTCATCAACTTGCGGCGCACTCTCATCATTCGCACACGCAACCATTGGCAGGCCGGGCTTCACGGGCATTCAGTTTGCGAAGTATGCAAGCGAATCACTCTGAATGTCGAGGTTCTGGTCTCGTTGCCACATGGCTCCCAC
>CAIVDG010000275.1 GCA_903904615.1 uncultured Acidimicrobiaceae bacterium
CGGCCACTTCGACAAATGACAGGTGAATCAGAATTTGATGAAGTGTTCTTTACCGACGTTCATCTTCCCGCTGAACATCTCATTGGCCCACTGCACGGCGGTTGGGGCGTTGGAATGGCGGTTCTCACCAACGAACGTGGCCACATCGGAGCCAGTGTCATTGGGTTAGAACGTCGACTTGAATCAATCGCTGCTCTTGGACGTGGTCGCGGACTTGATGCAGCGCGAAGAGATGAGCTTGTGTCCCTTTTGTCTTTAGGAACCGCATTCAAAGCAATGGCACAAACGCAAGGACCCGTTGCTTCCACCGCATCGTCGTTAATGAAACTTGGAATAACGGAAATGATGTTCGGAGTCGCCATGCTGCGTGGAGACATTTCTGGTGCAGATGCCATGTTGGACGGATCAGACGCAACCGGAATGCTCGCCGCGCCTGGCGGCCGCATTGCTGGCGGCAGCAGCCAAGTGCAACGCAACATCATCGGAGAACGTCTCCTCGGATTACCGCGAGAACCAAAATGACTCAACACATTGCGTGCAACGACAGCACATTGATTCCTTCGATCGATGGAGTCACCATTGCACTTCATGATTTCGGGGGGGCAGGCTCACCGGTTTTGCTCTCTCACGCCACGGGTTTTCACGCACACTGCTGGGAACCACTTGCCGCAGACCTACGTAGTGACCATCACGTTGTTGGTTTCGACCATCGCGGATACGGCGACGCAGAAACAGTTGATCCCGCACATCTTGAATGGCGTGACTACGGAATCGATGCACTTGCGGCTGCGCGCGCGTTGTCTGCACAACATGGTGGAACACCACTCGTAGGAATTGGTCATTCAATGGGCGGGGCTTCTCTCCTAATGGCGTCGCTTGTTGAACCATCACTCTTTACGGCATTGTTTGTTTTTGAACCCATTGTGTTTCCACCAGCAGATCCCGCAGACGGCGACCGCCCGCCAAACCCACTTGCTGGTGGAGCGCGTAAGCGAAAAAGCACCTTCCCCAGCTTCGAAGCAGCGCTCGAGAATTTCTCTTCAAAGCCGCCAATGGCGTCGTTTCATCCAGTAGCGCGCGAAGCGTACGTTCGGCACGGTTTCAAACCCGCTGCCGATGGAAGCGTTGAGTTGAAATGTTTGCCAGAGCATGAGGCACGCACGTACGAAACTGGTGGCTCGCACGGAACATGGGAAGACCTCACTCGCGTCTCAGTACCCACGTGGGTCATTGCTGGCGCACAAGCACCGTTTCAGCCCTCAAGCATTGCGCCACGAATCGCAGAACTCATTCCGAACTCAACATATGTTCAGTACGACGACATGGGACATTTTGGGCCGCTTGAAAATCCACATGCACTCGCCACACTTGTTCGCACAACACTTGCAGCACATCAATGACATCTTTCGACGACGCCGGAGATCGGCTACTGGAACCACTGCGAAACAACTCGCTCTCCGTTCGTTTCTTTAATGCCGCAAGCACCGTTGGTGACTTCAGCATTGTGTGGCACATCATCGGGCTTCTTTACGCAATTGGCTCACTTCACAGACTGCGTGAAGCGCTCGCACTGTCTCTTGCCCTTGGTGCAGAAAGTCTCATTGTTAATCAAGGCATCAAACGCATCTTTCGGAGAGAACGCCCCACCACTTCAGGCGACCACCGATTCGATGTTCGCACTCCAAGCACTTCCAGTTTCCCTAGCGGCCACGCATCATCTGCCATATTCGCCGCTGCAATCCTTACGTCATACACGGGATGGCCACTTGTTCTTCTGTGGGTGGCAATTGCACTCGTTGTAGC
>CAIVDG010000276.1 GCA_903904615.1 uncultured Acidimicrobiaceae bacterium
GGAAACGCAATCGCTGCTGCCGTTGCCGCCAACTAATCTCTACACACGTATTCACTGAGGAGCTCACATGCCCACCCTGGTCCCAACACCGAAAATCTGGATGAACGGCACTCTTGTCGACTGGGAGAAGGCACAAGTACATGTGCTTACGCACACACTCCATTACGGCACAGGTGTCTTCGAGGGAATTCGTGCGTACGAATCCGCAGACGGCCCTGCAGTTTTCCGTCTCACCGAGCACATCGAACGACTGTTCAAGAGCGCAAAGATTTTGGGAATGGAAATTCCTTATTCAGTTGAGGAACTCATTCAGGCGACAAAAGACACTGTTCGCTCCACTGGTTTGCCTGGTTGCTACATCCGTCCTATTGCCTATTACGGCTATGGAGAAATGGGTCTCAACACATTGCCCTGTTCAGTAGACGTTGCTATTGCATGCTGGCCGTGGGGTGCGTATCTGGGCGAAGAAGCACTTACCAAGGGTGTTCGTATGAAGATCTCGTCGTGGAAGCGTCTCGATCACAACATGCTTCCACCAGCAGCAAAGACTGTCGCTAACTATGCCAACTCGTCGCTTGCCAAAGTGGAAGCTCTTCGTGCCGGATACGACGAAGCCATCTTGTTGAACAACGAAGGCCTTGTGAGCGAGTGCACGGGCGAAAACTTGTTCGTCGTTCGCAATGGCAAAGTCATTACGCCGCCGCTTTCGGCTGGCGCGCTAGAGGGCATTACCCAGTGGAGCGTCATCAAGATTCTTGAAGACCTTGGCTACACGGTGGAGAAGGGCAACATTGCCCGCTCCGACCTCTACATTGCCGACGAAATCTTCTGCGTGGGAACCGCCGCCGAAGTCAGCGCCATCAACTCGGTGGACGACCGCTCGGTGCCATGCCCTGGCCCCATCACATTGCAGGTAGCCGACATTTACGGCAAGGCCGTGCGTGGCCAGATCCCTGAATACAAGCACTGGTGCGAGCTGGCCTGAGTAGCACTTGGTTGTCTCACTAAGTGAGACGTCCTCCACAGACCAAACCCCGATGGGGTAAGGGGTCACAGGTTTTCCACAGATTTGCCCACAGGGGTTGACGAATGCTGTGTACGGAGCGATACTGAGCCCATGTTGACAGCGCATCTTTCCCACCGCAGTGCCGGTTCTGCTGCCGTCATCATCATTATTCGTTAGCGCACGCCGGTCTCCGACGTGCGCGTTCCAGCCGCCCCAGGGGCGGCTTTTTCATACCCCAAATTCAGACATTCGAGATAGACAAGTAGACGGAGAACACGATGAGCGCAACAAGAGAAATGGTCGAAGCATTCGACACCACACTTCGCGACGGAATGCAGGTGGAAGGTGTCTCTGCAACGGTGGAAGACAAGCTGCGAATTGCAGAACAGTTGGACTTCCTCGGCGTGCACTTCATTGAGGGCGGCTGGCCCGGTGCCAATCCCAAAGACATTGAATTCTTCGCCCGTGCAGCAAAAGAACTTTCCTTCAAGAACTCCACTTTGGTGGCATTCGGTTCAACGCGTCGTCCAAAAGGAAAAGTGGACGATGACACCACGCTGCGCAATCTTCTTGATGCGAACACATCTGCTGTGTGCATCGTTGCGAAGTCGTGGGACTATCACGTCACCGATGCTTTGCAAACCACGCTTGAAGAAGGCGTGCTAATGGTTGCCGACTCCGTCGATTTCCTTAACGCAAATGGTCGCCGTGTGATGGTTGACCTTGAGCATTTCTTTGATGGTTTCAAGAACAACTCAGAATTCGCCATGCGTGTTGTGGAAGCTGCTGTGATGAAGGGTGCAACGCATCTTGTTATGTGCGACACCAACGGTGGTTCACTTCCTCACGAAGTCGCAGAGATTGTTGCAAAAGTGAAGTCGTTCGTTGGCAACGATGCAACCCTCGGAATCCATTGCCACGACGACACAGGTTGTGCCGTTGCAAACTCGATGGCCGCTGTTCTTGCTGGTGTTCGTCACGTTCAGGGAACACTGAACGGTCTAGGCGAGCGCACAGGCAACACCAATCTCACAACAGTCATTCCGAACCTTGAATTAAAGATGGGGTTCGACTGTCTGCCAGAAGGCCACTTGTCGCGCATCACTGCAGTGAGTAATCACGTCGCAGAAGTGTTGAATCGTCCGTTGAACCCACAGGCTCCGTATGTGGGCGCATCTGCATTTGCACACAAAGCAGGCCTTCACGTGTCTGCAATCAAACGCGCAAAAGATGCGTACGAGCACGTTGACCCAGAAATCGTGGGCAATGGAACTCGTTTTGTTGTCAGCGAGATGGCTGGTCGCGCCACCATCGAAGTAAAAGCAGAAGAACTTGGTCTTTCTATGGACGGGCCAGCGGTCAACCAAGTCATCGACGATCTGAAGCGTCTTGAACACGAGGGGTATCACTTCGAAGCAGCAGATGCATCGCTTGAACTTCTCATGCGTCGCGCATCGGGCTGGGAACAAGATCAGTTCCGCGTGGAGTCCATGCGTGTTATCACCGACGAAGGAACCGACGGCCGATTCACCACCGAAGCAACCGTCAAGGTGTGGGTAGGTGACGAGCGTGTTGTGCAGGCCGCCGAAGGAAACGGCCCCGTGAATGCAATTGACGCGGCGTTGCGTGCCTGTTTGCGTCCCAGCTTTCCGCAGATCGATCGCATTCATCTCACCGACTACAAGGTGCGCATCTTGGATGGCGCTACGGCAACGGGTGCAATCACGCGTGTTCTTATCGACGCCACGAACGGTGACCGATCATGGACAACAATCGGCGTTTCTCCGAACATCATTGAAGCCTCATGGCAAGCACTGGAAGAGTCGCTTATCTACGGACTTCTGCACCACCAATAACGCCTTTTCTTCCCGAATGACGGGGCAAAGAGCGTAGAGTTTCCTCTTATGGCTGCACCCCGATTTGCCCCCGTTCCACCCGCCGAGCCGGTTCGTTACTACGAATCTCCCGACTTTGTTCCCGCGGGTTGGGAGCCAGGTCGTCCAGGCGAAATTGAAGGCCGTCAACCTGCTGGCGAGCGTTTGGGATATCAAGGGCCCGACCAGGGGTACATCATCACGTTGGCTAATCGGGCACGCACTCGCATTCGTGTCTTAGCCGGGGAAGATGTCGACGATGCGTTGCGAGGTTGCTCGCTCATCGCATTGCGCCGTGCATCGCTGTTTGGTCGTGCGCCAGCTGTTCACGACTTGAATCTTGCATTGTCTTTGTGGGGGTACTTGTCTGACTCTCCGCCAGCAGATCAAGTTTCCGTTCGTCGCGAACTGTTTGTAGGTGTTGGCAATGTTCATCACTATAAAGAAGGTCGCGCAATCGCCGACATGGTGCCAGAGTCCACTTTGCGTATGTCACCTGAAACTGTCGCTTCACAATCGTCCACAAATTGGCGTTCACTCACGGGGTATGCACAATGACCACATATTCAGCACCGCTTGCAGACATGGAATATGTGCTGCGCCATTTCGGCAACTTGGACGA
>CAIVDG010000277.1 GCA_903904615.1 uncultured Acidimicrobiaceae bacterium
AGCGGATTACGCGTAAGCGAACTGTGCTCACTCGACGTGGACAGCGTGAATGTGAAACAACAGGCTGTCATCGTTACGGGTAAGGGCAACAAGCAACGCCGCGTTCCGGTGAGCGAGCCTTCACTGGTCGCTCTCACGGCGTGGGCAATCCTTCGTTCAGAGGTTTCAACAGACAATTCCGAATTGGCTCTGTTCGTTAACGGTCGGGGTGGTCGACTTGGTACCCGCGATGTGCGGCGAATTATTGATGCACGCTCGTTGGCGCCAACACACCCTCACGCACTGCGTCACACGTTTGCGACTCATTTGCTCGACAATGGTGCTGACTTGCGGGCGGTCCAGGAATTGTTAGGTCACAGCGATGTGGCAACGACTCAGCGATATACGCATGTGAGCAAAGAGCGCCTGAAGTCTGCCTACGGGGTATCTCATCCGCGGGCATAATTACAGGGCATGAATGCTCTGCCCGTTCGCCTGACAATTGAAGATGCCTGGCAGCAGTGGCACGACGGCAAAGACCCCATTGCGCGTGAATGGTTGGTAGTTCACTACGCATCACTCATCAAGTTCGTCGCAGGTCGTCTTGCAGCAGGTTTGCCAAAACGAGTGGACACGGGAGATTTGGTTTCAGCTGGTGTGTTCGGACTCATGAATGCAATTGATCGGTATGACCCAACTCAGGGTGCAAAGTTTGAGACTTATGCAATACCGCGCATCCGTGGCGCAATTCTTGACAGCCTGCGAGCTCTCGACTGGGTTCCGCGCAGTGTGCGTTCAAAGTCGCGATCAGTGGAGCAAGCAATGTCCACACTTGAACACGAACTGGGTCGCTCACCGTCTGAAGAAGAGATTGCGGCAAAGTTAGAAATCTCCGATACCGATTTTCAAAAATGGTTATCCGACATTGCAGCGGGCTCTGTTGGTCCACTTGATCACGTGGTTGCCGACAACACTGCAACAGCCACACATTCAGATATGCATCGTGCAACTAGTCCAGACGCAGTCGTTGAAGCTGACGAAACCCGCAGAATCATGCGCCAAGAAATGAAGAAGCTTCCAGAAAAAGAACGAACAGTTCTTGTGTTGTATTACGAAGAGAATCTCACACTTGCCGAAATTGGCGATGTGCTCGGTGTAACCGAGAGCAGAGTGTCGCAGATTCATACGAAGGCGGTGTTGCAATTGCGCTCACGTCTTCGTGCCGCCGAAGTTGATTGAGTTCATCGCTGCGCTGTGCGCGCTGATGCTGCCAACACAGTTTGCGGTTTCAGATTCATTTCGTGCACCAACGTGCACGTGGTGTGCAGGAAACCGTGGCATCGAATATCTCACCCCACCGCATGCATCGGTCTATTCGGCGGCCAGTGGCGTCGTCACCTATGTGGGGTCGGTGGCGGGGACTCTCTATGTGGTGGTCCGGGCAGCAAACGGGGTGTTGGTCACCCACGGTCGTCTTGAAAGTGCGGTGGTGAAGGCGGGAGACCGCGTAGTTGCAGGCTTTCGCATCGGAAGTTCGAGCAATGGGCTGTACATCGGGGTGCGGCGACTCGGTGCCTATCTCGACCCAACAACGTGCGCCACTGCAACAAACAACCCAAGCGGGCTAAGGCCCCGAGCCGTTTTAGCGCCGATACACTCACACGGGCCGTAAAACCGCGGTGCAGTACTAAATACACATACTTGAGTTCCACCCTGTGGTCGTGAAAGCGCCGGGGCTCAGGTTTCCTAACCACAGGAGAGGAGATAGTCATGGCAATCGTCAGCATG
>CAIVDG010000278.1 GCA_903904615.1 uncultured Acidimicrobiaceae bacterium
CACCGACTTCGTTCCGACGTCATTCCTGCAACAAATGTTGATGCAAAAGTAGGTGGATTCACCGCCGGCGGTATCGATTTCTCCGACTACTTGTCGCAACGACTTCCATGGCTCATCGGAATTGTGTTGGTGTTGTCATTCATTCTCTTAATGGCGGTCTTCCGTAGCATTCTCGTTCCACTCAAAGCAGTGCTCATGAATTTGCTGTCGGTCGGTGCGGCATACGGCGTGGTTGTTGCGGTGTTCCAATGGGGCTGGGCTGGTGACTTTTTCGGAATCGGTAAGCCAGGACCGGTGGAAGCGTGGGCTCCCATGTTCTTGTTCGCCATCGTGTTCGGGTTGTCAATGGACTACGAAGTGTTCTTGCTGTCGCGTATGAAAGAGGAGTACCACCGCACCGGCGACAACGCCACCGCAGTGGCCGACGGAGTGGCCGCAACTGCACGCGTGATCACTGCTGCTGCACTCATCATGGTGTGCGTTTTCGCTGCATTCGTCTTGGCTCCGGACCGCCAATTGAAGCTCTTCGGAATGGGCATGGCCGTGGCCGTCTTCATCGACGCCACCGTGGTGCGAATGTTGCTCGTGCCCGCCACCATGGAACTGCTGGGAGACCGCAACTGGTGGATTCCAAAATGGCTGGATCGGGTGCTTCCCCGTATCGATGTGGAAGGAACCCACCACGTCCACGTGGAGCCCAAACCCTAGTGCCGTAAGGGTTTCAGGGTTCTGCCTTGACAAGGCAGGGTCAAATCACATAGCGATGAAAAAGGTATGCCCAAGTCATTAGTCATCGTTGAGTCCCCCGCCAAGGCCAAAACCATCTCCCAATACCTCGGTCCGGACTTTGATGTTCGCCCTTCAGTGGGCCACATTGCAGACCTTCCTAGCAAGGGTCTCGCGGTGGATGTAGAGAACGGTTTCAAGCCTTCCTACGAGCTCACCGAGCGTGGACGCACAGTAGTGAAGGAACTGAAAGCCGCACTGAAAGATGCCACTGCGCTGTATCTGGCAACGGACGAAGACCGCGAAGGCGAAGCTATTTCTTGGCACTTGTTGGAACAGTTGAAGCCAAAGGTTCCCGTGCATCGCATGGTGTTTCACGAGATCAACGCCAAGTCCATTCGTGAAGCAGTGGAGAATCCGCGCGATCTTGATTACGGCCTTGTCGACGCCGCCGAGGCGCGTCGAATTCTTGACCGTTTATATGGCTACGAAGTGTCACCCGTTTTGTGGCGACGCGTCAACCGTGGTCTTTCTGCAGGTCGCGTACAAAGCCCGGCGTTGCGACTTGTTGTTGAGCGTGAGCGCGAGCGAATTCTGTTCCGTGCTGCCGACTACTTCTCGCTGGAAGCCGTTACATCTACTACTCCGTCATTCACAGCCAAGTTGGTATCGGTTAACGGTCAGCGCGTTGCGACGGGCAAAGACTTCTCTGAACTAGGCGTGCCCAATGGCGACGTGCTTGTCATTACAACGGCACTGGGAACCGAATTGGCTAATGGTCTTGCCGGAACGGATCTTCTGGTTCGCAAA
>CAIVDG010000279.1 GCA_903904615.1 uncultured Acidimicrobiaceae bacterium
GCAGCGGGAGTGTGGATTGCTGACGCCGATGGTGTCGTGCACTCAGAAGAAATGACGATTCAGAATTCCTACTTGACGACGACCACAACTTCGACAACGACTGCGCCAACTACTACAACGCTGGCGCCAAGTTCCCCGGCAAAGGCTGTTGGTGTGAATCCCCAGCGAACCAACGTCTCGACAACAACAAGTTCCGATGTACTTGTTGACGATGGCTTAGAGGGTGATTTTGCAGAACTCGCAGTTCGCGCCATGGGTAACAAATGGGAGATCAAAGCCGACACAAGTTATTCGTCAACAGCAATGACCGTTAGGTTTCGCAAATCTGGCTTACGAATGGTGACATGGAACATTGTCACCACCGGCGAGGGAACGCGTCGAATTTTGACAAGTCGAAATTTATCCGGAGGCACCTTGACCTTGTTGGCTCAAGGACAGGTTGTCGACCGATTGCTAGTTCCTTAGGCGGCGCGAAGGGCTCGCCAGATGGCGCGGTAATTGGGGTATTCGTAAACATCGTTCACGAAACCTGACTTGCGCAATTCGGCGTGATATTTCGGCAACGAGCGGAATGGAATTCCCGCATCTGAGTGATGTGCAATGTGCCAACCCAGGTTGAACGGCAC
This sequence comes from uncultured Acidimicrobiaceae bacterium, assembly GCA_903904615.1. Lineage (GTDB taxonomy): Bacteria > Actinomycetota > Acidimicrobiia > Acidimicrobiales > Ilumatobacteraceae > UBA2093. Next base: position 627 of record CAIVDG010000279.1, read on the forward strand.
AAACAAGAAACTTGCAAGTGGATGTTGACGCACTGAATGTGTGGTCACTCGACGATCGTCGTCTGCACGCAGGCCGCCGTGTTCAGCAATGGAGCGCAACCGGTTCATTACTCGCCACACCGTGAGTTGCGGGATGAACCAAAACGCAACGTACACGAGTGGGTGAGACACAAGCGAAATTGCAGCGAGCAAGACCAGCTGGGTGGCGAGAATTTTCGCTTGTGTTCGTTTGCCGAAACCATCTTTTCGCAATGGATGGCGGAATTGACCACGAAGCATTTTGAAACCCGAAATACCTAATGCATCGCGGCGCATCTTGCGCCAGAAACTATCGCGAGTGATTGGGTAGTTGGCATACAGCGGAATATCGGGCTCGTTTGGTCCGAACTCTTCGCGATGATGTGCCATGTGCACATATCGGTAAGCATCTGAATTGACGAATGAGAGATAGCCGAGCAGCCATCTTCCTGCGAAGTCGTTCAGTTTTCGATTACTGAACAAAAGGCGGTGCACTGATTCGTGCATCATGGCCAAAATTTGTGCGTGAGCACGACCCATCAACACAAACGCGATGACGTATGTAATTGGGTTGTGAAGAACGAGTGCAACCCACACGATGGCAATGTTCTGAACGTAAATGCTTGCTATCGAAATGGCATTGCGAACATTGGGAATGTGTCGCAGTTCTGCACGAAGCTCTGGTTTCGGATGACCGTCTGGTGTTATTCGCGAAGTAGGTGTTGCCGCGGTAAACGCAGATGCTTGAGGAACCATTCCGCCAAGGCGAGGTGAGGCCGTTGTGCTCATTGAGAACTGTTTACCACTTGCGATCTACCCACTCCTGCAGGTGTGGGCGTTCGTTGCCAATTAGAGTGTCGAGGCCGTGTCCTGGAAGAACGATGGTGTCGGCTGGAAACGTGAACAGTTTCGTATCTATTGAATGAATGATGGTGTCGAAGTCGCCACCTTCGAGGGAAGCGTTTCCTGGTCCGCCTGGAAACAGCGTGTCACCAGTGAACAACAGCGGTGTATTGGCAACAGCAAACGAGATGGAGCCTTCAGTGTGGCCAGGGTTGTGAATGGCATGCAAACGAAGTTTTCCTACTTCAATCACTTCGGCGTCATCAAGAAACACGTCGTAGCCAACATCTTTCAAGCGAGGTGCATCTAACGCGGTAACGGCAACTTCGTATCCTGCTTCGCGCATTGCAGGTACTGCCTGAATGTGGTCCCAGTGACCGTGCGTTTCGAGAACTCGACGCACGCCAAGTGCTTGGCACAATTCCAACAGTTTTTCGTGTTCGTTTGCTGCGTCAATGAGCACTGCCTCGCCCGTGGCGGTGCAACGAATAACAAACACGTTGTTGTCATATGGCCCCACAACAACTTTGTGTACTTCAACGTTGGTGTCTTTCCAGTGCAGCGTTGTGCTCATGATGAAACGACCTCGAATCCAAGTGAGAGCGCCACGGGTATTTGCGCTGGATCGAAGGTTACA
>CAIVDG010000280.1 GCA_903904615.1 uncultured Acidimicrobiaceae bacterium
ATGTTCCGGGAGCCATTGGTTCTGTACGTACAAGATCGGGTCTCCCCCCTGCACGAACTGCCGCGACAACGTCGGCATTGTCATCTTGCTGGCTTCTAATCATTGGCACATTCTCGAAATGTCCGCCCGTGAGCGAAGGCTGAAGCGCGATGCTGACAACGAAATCTGTTTGATCAAAATGCCAACCCAGCATGTGTCCGTCGCGCATCACCGACAAGTTGAGTGCACCGAACGGATCTGCATATCGATACAGCGAATCATGGCCCAAGACACGCGCAACGAATTCCATAAGAGGGTCCCACTCGTAGAGAGCGCGAATCATGGAATGCGTAGAAAACTGGTCGTATGCAACAACATCGAGATTGGCGTTGTTGTCGGTGTGATACGCAATTGTTGCTAGTTCGTCGCATTCGCGAACCAGTTGCACAAGTGCTTCTTCCCGAATGAATCCAGGCAAAATTGCAATGTGTTCTGCCTGAAACTGTTGCTTCAGTGGCGCAATGATTGCGTCACTCTCTAACGGCCACCGATCTGTATTGACCAGTGCCACCGGATTCATTAGATGAGGCCGAGCTTCTTTACTTCGTCACGCTCTTCAACAAGTTCAGCAACCGACGCATCGATGCGTGCACGGCTGAAGTCGTCAATGTCGAGACCTTGAACGATGCTGTATTGGCCGTCTTTACAAACACATGGGAATGACGAGATGATGCCCTCAGGCACGCCATAGCTACCGTCTGACGGAATTGCCATAGACACCCAGTCGCCTGCAGGTGTTCCCATGGCCCACGAATGCATGTGGTCGATAGCTGCGTTTGCTGCAGATGCAGCAGACGACAAACCTCGAGCCTTAATGATTGCGGCGCCGCGCTTTGCAACGGTGGGGATGAAATCGTTCTCTAGCCATGCCTGGTCGTTCACAAGTTGCGCTGCGTTCTGACCGCCTACTTCACAATGGAAAAGGTCTGGGTACTGCGTGCTGGAGTGGTTACCCCAAATGGTCATCTTCTTGATGTCGGTGACTGGCTTGCCCACCTTTGTTGCCAACTGAGTGAGAGCACGGTTGTGGTCGAGGCGTGTCATGGCGGTGAAACGGCTTGGGTCGAGACCCTTTGCGTTATTCATTGCGATGACTGCGTTTGTGTTTGCGGGGTTACCGACAACAAGAACCTTGACGTCCTTCTTTGCGGCCGCGCCAAGTGCCTGGCCCTGCGGTTTGAAAATGCCACCGTTTGCGCTGAGAAGATCGCCGCGCTCCATGCCATCTTTGCGTGGCATTGCACCCACAAGGAACGCTGCATCTGCGTCGCCGAATGCAGTCTCTGCATTGTCGGTACAGACAACACCCGACAGAAGCGGGAACGCACAGTCGTCGAGCTCCATGCGCACACCTTCCAACGCACCAAGCGCTGGTGTGATTTCAAGAAGCTGCAAGATGACGGGAGTGTTTGGACCAAACACTGCACCAGAAGCGATACGGAAAAGGAGGCTGTAACCGATTTGGCCGGCTGCACCGGTGACGGCGATACGAACGGGAGTTGTCATGCCATAAGCGTAGGCACGAGACCACCCATTGACCCAATGCAAACGGGCTGAAATGCCCAAGAACTAGCGGCCAAGGCCCTTCATAATGAAGTCGACGTATTGGTCCTGACCCAACGAATTGGGGTGTACTCCGTCGGAGGCGAACCAGTCCTTGTGAGACTTGGAATACGCAAGCCAATCAAGAATCGTGACGTTCGGATACTTCAATGGCAATGCATTGATGATCTTGTTGTTGATGTTCTGATACTCGCGGCCAGGAACCCTCACGGTAAGGACCAACACCCTGTCCACATCCGACAATGGTCTGAGCACCCTGTCGAAAGTGGCTTCTTTCGTTGTTCCGTTAGTGCCGAGGTGAATAACGACGTTCTCGCCGAGTTCATTAATGGACCTGTAGTAGTTGAAGACTTGAAGTGCTTCGAGTACTTGTCGATTCTTTTCGGCGTTCACTAGTAAACCGCGCGCAGTGAGTTTCCGAGCAGATCCCAACATGACCGAGTCGCCAACCGCAAGAACATCGATCTTCTTTGATGGAACCGTGGTGGTGACAACCGGAACAAGTGTGGTTCCGGAAGGAAGAGTGGTGGACGGAATAGTGACAACAGCACCTTCGTTGTCGTCGAGATTCGACGTGACATCGTCTTCAATAACTTTTGCGCCCACCATGCTGACTACAGAGAACAACGGCACTATTGCCAGTGTTGCGCCAATGATGGGAAGCGGGCCACGGAGACCATTCCCACGCGACCGCCAGGCCAGCCATGCATCGCGGGCCCGACCAGTGCGAATTGGAGTCTCAATGAACTGATACGACGCTTCAGTAACAACCAAGGTGATTGCCATAAGGGCAATGAACTCTTGTGCGTTGAGTGCCACACCTGCGCTCTTGCGATACGCCTGGAAGATGACCCAGTGGTACAGGTACAGACCGTACGAACGCTTACCAATCCACACCAGCACCGGTGTTCCCACCACGTACTTACCAAGACGCGAACGCGGGTGTGTGACCGTTGCAATGGCAACCATGGTGGCAATACCCACAAGCACAAGACCACCGCGATACAACAACGCGTAGGCCTCGGTTCCCACATTCTCAACAAGAACTACTTCGCGGAACTTCCAGCACATCCATGCGAGCGACGCAATAGCAAGAACGCCCAAGACATCGAGTCCGTTTGCATTCGACCCTGCGCGACCACGGCGTATGGCCCATGGTCGCCACAACGTTGCGAGTGCTGCACCCAACAACAAGCCGGTGGCGCGTGTGAGCGTGCCGAGATACAGGAAATCTGTACGCAACACCGTGCGACCAAACAGTTCCATGTATTGGTCTGGTGTCTTTGCTTGCGTATTTATGGGCCCAGTGCGGAAGACCATTGCGGTGTACACAGCAACGGCCGCGGCCAATGCAGTAAAGAAAAGCCCAATAACCGGCAGTGTTTTACTGCCGAGTCGACGGAGCAGCACGTACATAACAACGGGCCAAATGATGTAGAACTGTTCTTCTACCGCGAGAGACCACAGATGTCGAAGTGGCGCGAATTCAGATGCTGTCGTGTACGAAGAACCTGTCCACACTTGAAACCAGTTCGATCCATACAAAACGCCAGCGACGACATCGCCACGCAG
>CAIVDG010000281.1 GCA_903904615.1 uncultured Acidimicrobiaceae bacterium
GCGGCTGGTTGGCTTCAGTTGGCCGTTGGCCACCATGTCGCGCAATGCAGTCTTCAGGAACTTTCCTGCTGCGTTGCGTGGAAGTTCTTCATTCATGATGACCACATGATTGGGCACCTTGAACGACGAGATCTTTCCGTCGAGGAACTTCCATAGATCTTCTGCAGTAAGTGACGCACCGTCTGCCACCTTGATAGCAACAGCAACTTCTTCACCAAGACGCTCGTGTGGAACACCAAAGACAGCTGCTTCGTGTACTGAAGGGTGTTCGTAAATGGAACCTTCCACTTCAGAACAGAACACGTTCTCGCCACCGCGAAGAATCATGTCCTTGATGCGGTCCTTAATGAACAAGAAGCCCTCATCGTCGATGTAACCACCGTCGCCGGTGTGCAACCAACCATTTTCAATTGCTTCTGCAGTTGCGTCGGGACGGTTCCAGTAACCGCGAATGAGCATGGGTCCAGACATCATGATTTCGCCGTACTCGTTTGGTCCCAAAACTTCTTTCGTTTCTGGATTCCAGACTGCAACTCCCATGGGGCGAATAGCGCGACCCGTCGAGGTAGGGCGATCGGTGTAGAACTTGCCAACGTTGCCTGGTCCGAACGCATTCGTTTCGGTCATGCCGTAGCCCAACTGCGGGCTTCCCTTCTTCACACTCTTTGCCACTTTGTCAACAAGTGCCGCGGGTGCTGGTGCACCGCCGCCGCCTACTGCGCGAAGCGACGAGGTGTCGTACTTCTCGAAATCGGGGTGATTGACGAGGTCCCAGCTTTGCGTGGGAACACCAACGAAGTTAGTGATCTGCTCATCTTGAATAATTGGCAACGCCTTACCGGCATCCCACTTGTACATGATGACCAGTTTCAGTCCAGCAAAGAAACAGCTGAGCATGACGGGCACACAACCGGTGACGTGGAACAACGGCACGATGAGAATGAACGATGGCGGGAATGAATCGGGCACCACTGGTTCTGCTGGTGGGTCAGATGCAAGCGCGAGAACTCCGTTACGCGCAGAGAAAGCCATAAGTGCGCTCACCACTGCACGGTGCGTGCTTACAGCACCCTTCGGGCGACCTGTTGTTCCCGAGGTGTAGAGAATGGTGCAGTCGTCGTCTGGCTGAATGTCTGCCACCAATGGTCCAAGACCACTCTTTACTTCTGTAGCCCACTCGTCAATGTCGGGGCCTACTTCGGTTTCTGGACGCACAATGAGCATCTTGATTCCGAGCGCACGGCATGAGTGGTGCGCGGTGTCGATGCGCTGCTGGTCACCAATGAGAACCTTTGCGCCACAATCCTTCAAAGCGAAGTCCATTTCGTCTTCGGTCCACCATGCATTGAAAGACACATTGACTGCGCCAACAGAAACGATGGCTGCAAACGAAATGATCCATTCGGGATAGTTACGCATTGCAACGGCAACGCGATCACCCTTCTTGATTCCGTACTTGTTCACCAACAGGTGAGCCAGACCATCTACTTGGTCCATCACATTGGCAAACGTGAAACGCTCACCTTCGTAGAGAAGAAATGTTTTGTCGCCGTGAGCGCGAGCGCCCTGCAACACAAGTGCGAGGTTTTGTGGCGCGTTCTTGAAGACTTCCATCTTCACGCCGAGCACTTCCTGCTCCATCAACTCGAATGGAGTTCCGGATCCCGGATTCAGAACTGCGTTTTGTGCGTCTGTCCACGACAGTGCCATGTGATTCCCCTTGTGTTTGGTTCGCCGAAGTCTAGGCGTGGGGGTGTCGCAGTTCACATTCCGCACACGGCGGTGAAACGAATCAGGCTGCGCGGCGCTGGCCGTAGTAACGGCGCAAGTATTCCTGGTTACGAATCTGCACGAGGATGTAGCAGTACGCACCAAGACCAAGGAATGCAACGGTGAACAAATACACCATTGCGGTGCTTCCTGTGGTGAGACCCAAGAACAACGTGACAGCATTGGCCGCAACCAAGCCGTACAAAACATTCACCCGACGACGACGAGTCACTTCACGTGGCGACATGTACGCAGCCTCGGCACCGTAATGGTGGCGTGGCAACTCGGCGGTGTGGTGAGAACGGCGATGGCGTGGCTCTTGTTCGAGCAC
>CAIVDG010000282.1 GCA_903904615.1 uncultured Acidimicrobiaceae bacterium
CCAGCGGGAACAATGACCACTGGCACCTTTGCGTGTCGTGACACATAATCGGCAACGGAGCCGAGCAGTAGGCCCATGACTCCACCGTGACCTCGGGCCCCAACAACAATCATGTCGCACGAAGTGGATAGCAAGGCATTGCGTGGGTCATTGTTCTCAAAGTGTCGAGCAAGCGACACACCTCGGTTTGCTGCCGCTTGTGCAACGCGCTTTGCTTCCTCTTCGAGAAGATTACGAGCTCCGGTGTCGTCAAAGGTGTAGGTGGTGGCCATTTCTGCCGGAACCACAATGGGGCTCCATGCAGAAAGAAGAATGACGGTGTCACCCGAATGCGCAAAAGAAATTGCCCAGTCCACTGCTTTCGCACTATTGGGTGAACCGTCAATGCCCACCAGAATCCGACGCTTCCCTGATGCATTCGCTGTCATGGTGTGAACGTACCGCTGTTCACAAAACAAGTGAAGGCTTGAATGAGGTTCAAGTAATCACATACCTAGTGAAAGGTATGTCTTTGGTACTAGTGCGAATGATCGTGATGTTCATGTGTGTGGTGAACATACGTGCGCTCGCTACGAGCGAAACGAAGTGCGTACAACACGATGAATGTCAGTGTGGCTCCCAATGTGATGGTGGGGCCTGGCGGAAGGTCGAGATGATATGCGGCAACAAAGCCCCCAAGAACTTCAACTAGTCCGAAAGCTATTGCGCCGCGCGTAATTGACACCACATTGTTGAAGAACAGGCGAGATGTTGCTGTTGGCGTGATGAGAAGCGACACCGTGAGCGCAATACCCACGGTGTTCAAGCACACCACGACACAGACCGCCAACAGCACGAGCATCGCCGCATCGAGGCGTTGAACGCGAATACCAATTTGTGTTGCATGATCGCGGTCGAAGGTAGAGAAAGTGAGGTCGGGGAAGCGCCACCACACAAACGCAAGCGCAAGAACCGTGAGCACAAGCGTGATGTACAGGTCTGTTGTGGTGACAGTGAGTAATTGACCGAAGAGAAAATGGGAAACGGACACTGTGCTGTCGATGGAGTTCAGTGCAATCACGCCAAATGCAAACATTCCGCTTCCGACGACTGCGATGACAGAGTCGTTTGACAACCAGCGGTTTTTCGACAGGTAGTGAATGGTGAGAGCCATGAAGACGCCGGCAACGAGTGCACCGGGTAACACTGCATTGGTGCCAAACCATGCAAACCCAAGAGCTACTCCACCCAAAACGCTGTGAGACATTGCGTCGCCCAAGTACGCGAGACGCCGTAACGACACCCAGGTGCCCACAACTGGGGCAAGAACACCCACCATGATGCAAATGAGTCCTGCTCGCTGTGAGAAGTCCGACTGAAATGGGTCAAGCAGCCAGTTCATACTGCATCGCTTCCAGACGGTGAGCCGAAGAGGCGCTCGAGTTTGTCCCCAGAGAGTTCAACAGCAGGGGAGCCGTCGCCCAGCACGCGGCCATTCACGGTGAGGCATCGCGTGAAACGTGAACGCACGAGCCCTAGGTCGTGGGTGGAGACCAACACGCTGGTGCCGCGCGCACACAAAGTGGTGAACAGCGAGACGAGTTCATCGGTATGTCGAGTATCTACTCCAGAGAGTGCTTCATCAAGAAGAAGAACATCGGCCTCTTGGGCAAGTGCGCGTGCCAGTAAGACTCGTTGTACTTGCCCGCCGGAGAGCGTGGAGAGCGAGCGAGATTCTGTGCCCGCTAGATCGACTTGTTCAAGGCACGATGCAACAGTTGCATGATCGTGTTGTGTTGCACTCATGCGGCCGGTGTGGAAACGTCGGCGGCCCGCCATAACAACTTCGCTCACAGTGATGGGAAAGCGAAGGTCGAGGTCTGATTGTTGCGGAATGTACGCAATGGCTTTGCGTTCAAGGTGGTGGCAATGTTCGCCGTGAACTACTACATCGCCTTCGTGGTCAACGAAACCGGCCAATGCCTTGAACAACGTGGACTTACCAGCGCCGTTTGGACCAACGACCGCCACAAGTTCACCCGCGGCAATAGAAAAAGACGAATACAGAAGCGCCCGTGTGTCGCCGTAGGACACTGCTACGTCGACAGCTTGAAGGACGCCTCCAGTATCGGTCATGAACAGCGCAACGCTTTTGCGATTCGTTGAATGTTGTCTCGTTGCGCAGAGATGTAGGTAATGCCATTGGCAAGGTCTTCGTTAGAGAGACCTTCAACGCCATTCAAGACATCGGTAGTGACGTTGAGCGAATCTGCGAGAGCCTTAGTAGCAGATGATGTGATGAGGGATTCGTAAAAGATGGTCACGTCTTTCCCTTTCAAGTCAGTTGCTAATGACTCAAGATACTGCGCGGATACTTGTTCATCGGGGTTGATGCCGCCAATGGGAACCAGGGTGAGACCTGCGCGATGGGCAAGGTATGTGAAGCCCTGGTGCGCGGTGTACAGGTTGACATCATCGCATCGCGAGGCAGTCTTTCCATCGGGAATCCCAATCTCTGCGTCCAAAAGCTCGCCGACTTCGGTGAGTTCGGCAATGTAAGTCTCGCCGTTGCCGGCAAAGGCGGATGCTAACTCTGGTTGTAGTTTCGACAATGTTGAAACAACTTCCTTGGTCATAGCGATCATGTTTGCTGGGTCTAACCACACGTGTGGGTCGTGGTCACCGTGGTTGTGTTCGTCTTCAACTGGTTTCTCGTCAGCATGTTCATCTTCGGAATTGAACTCAGCAATGGTCGCATTGAGTAGTTCCACTGAATCAAAGAGATCTACAGAGGTAACACCACTGAGCGCAGTGATTGCCTTCTGCGTTCCCGGCTGAAAGTTGTCGCCGAAATAGAACACTGCATCCGATTCTTCAAGTTTCTGCACTTGCTTTGCTGTGAGTTCAACATCGTGTGCATCGGTACCGGGCGGCGTGAGGTTCACCACCTCAACAGCGTCTCCGCCAACACGCTGCACAATTTCAGCGATGGGGTAGAGGGCAGCAGACACGACCAACACATCTTCTGATGACGTGGATGATGTGTTTCCGCACGCACCCAAAATGGGAATCATCAACAACAGTGCGCCGGCAACCAGACGTGATTTCATCACCACACCATACTGAGAATGAGAACGATTACCAAAACAGAACCTCAGAATTGGCAGGGGTAGGGCTCTAGGGTGGCGAGATGGCCAAGCGCGGGTACCTGTTTTTCGACCTGGACGGCACCATTGCCGACTCTGGCGCCGGAATTACCCAGTCGGTGAACGACATGTTTGCGGCCGTGGGCGCGGGCCCGCTCACCTCAGCAGAAGTAACACGAATTATTGGGCCACCGTTTCAGACCACCATGCCCGAACTACTGTGCGCTCGGGGCATAGACGAATCACGAACCAATGAATTCATCTATGAGTACCGACGTATCTATAAGGCGCATCATCTGCCACATACGCCGGTCATTGATGGGATGCGTGAAGTTGTTGACCAACTTGCAGCGCATTGGCATTTGTCTGTGGTCACCGCAAAGCCACAAACTCAGGCAGATATTGCAGTGAAAGCAACACGAATGGATCATCACATGGTGACTGTTGTTGGCCCTGCTGACGATGCCCCCGTTCACAAGTCCGTGCTGTTGCGTCAGGCATTGGATGACGTTGTTCGAGAACATGGCTCACTTCCCGAGCTGTCAACGTGTTGGATGATTGGCGACCGCCATCACGACATTGAGGCCGGTGTGCAAGTGGGAACGCGGTCGGCCGGAGTGCTGTGGGGCTTTGGTGACCATGCCGAACTCAGAGGGGCCGGGGCCGACGTGGTGCTGAGTTCACCGTCAGAACTCTTGTCACTATTGCTTTCTGATGTGTGAGTGAGCCTCTCCGCAGGGGGCATCGGTACAATTTGCCGTCCCCCTCCGTGTAAGGAAAACGACATGGCCAACGAATGGTTCGAAACAGTGGCAGAAGCGCAGCGACGCGCAAAAGCACGCTTGCCAAAGTCCGTCTATGGCGCTCTTATCGCTGGTTCAGAGAAGGGTTTGTCAACTGCCGACAACTTGGCGTCATTCGATCAGTTGGGATTTGCTCCGCATGTTGCAGGCTTGTCCAACACGCGCGACATGACTACCTCTGTCATGGGTCAAGACATTTCAATGCCAGTTCTCATTTCACCCACTGGTGTGCAAGCAGTGCACCCACAAGGTGAAGTTGCCATTGCGCGTGCTGCGCAAAACCGCGGTATTCCCATGGGGCTCAGTTCTTTTGCGTCCAAGTCTGTTGAAGAAGTAGCAGCAGTAAACGACAAGACGTTCTTCCAGATGTATTGGTGTGGCGACAAAGACACGCTTGTGCAACGCATGGAACGTGCTCGTGCTGCAGGTGCGAAGGGTCTCATCGTTACTCTTGACTGGTCGTTCTCTAATGGTCGCGATTGGGGTAGCCCATGGATTCCAGAAAAGATCGACATTAAGGCAGCAGTGAAACTTGCTCCCGAAGTTCTGCAAAAGCCGGGCTGGTTGTGGACCTTTGCAAAGACGGGTCGCATTCCCGATCTTTCAGCACCCAACATGGCAAAGCCAGGAGAAAAAGCTCCTACGTTCTTTGGTGCGTACTACGAGTGGATGCAAACACCGCTTCCTTCATGGGAAGACATTGCGTGGTTGCGTCAGCAGTGGGGTGGCCCGTTCATGGTGAAGGGCGTCAGCCGCGTTGACGATGCGAAGCGTGTTGTAGACCTTGGTGCAACTGCGTTGTCGGTTTCGAACCACGGTGGAAACAACCTCGACGGAACTCCAGCACCAATTCGTGCGCTTCCTGCAGTAGCCGACGCAGTTGGTTCACAGATTGAAGTACTGCTCGATGGTGGAGTGCGTCGTGGGTCCGACGTTGTGAAGGCACTTGCACTTGGTGCGCGTGCCGTCATGATTGGTCGCGCGTACTTGTGGGGCTTGGCTGCAAACGGTCAAGCCGGCGTGGAGAATGTGCTCGACTTGCTTCGTGGCGGAATCGATTCGGCGCTTCTTGGTTTAGGCAAGTCTTCGGTTCACGAACTCACGCGTGACGACGTTGTTGCTCCCAACGGATTCTTCCGTCCGTTAGGCACTAAGTAGTTCACTTTTCCCTTCGCAATAACGCGAAGTAAATCACTCTTCGAGGTGCTCTCGACGTCGATCGTGGCCAGATGAACGATGCAGTTTTCCTGTGCACCCCCCGGATTCGGGGTTCTGGACGCAACTTTCAAAAAAAGTTTTTGCCCTTCGCCAGTTGATGATTTTCTGTCACTTATCGGAGTGTTTTCCTCCCTGTGGATGACGGATGTAAGTCCTTTGCTTATTACTCATAACCAATAAGGGATAGGCGAGACACCTCAACCTTGAGTCCAACTTGAGGGTTTGATACTTGAGGGTTTATCCACATGTCAATCCTCGCAAACCCTTGCCAGTAAAAGATTTCCGCAGTTTTCGCCTTTGATAACGCAGAAAAATGCGCCCTACCATATTTGGGGTAATGCAAGACGGAAACCCTTTCCGCTCTTGCGTTTCGTACCAAAAAACATCCAAACACGAGGGGCGAATTCGTGAAACTTTTAATGCGAGGTAGGTCAGTACCTACCCCGACAACTGCGAGAAGCAGAG
>CAIVDG010000283.1 GCA_903904615.1 uncultured Acidimicrobiaceae bacterium
AGGTACCTGCCATCGATCCCCATTTGAGGTCGAGTGATTGAATCATCTACTTCAGACCTCTTGATAGGAAGTGGAAGATGACGAATTGTGATCCCTGGGGGAGCACTTCGCTTCAACATTGATTCAATGAATCGCGTGGGTGCCCACAATTCGTCAACAACATCCCACGCATCCTTGTACCAAGTTGGTGCTTGTTCTAACTCCCAAAACCATTGACCAATTACATATCGGTCGTGGAAGAAGTGGTCACCAAGCCGTTGGCGTGCGGCAACTACGTGATCGGCGTTAATGGACAGAAACAGTGTGTGGTGCCGCGAAACATCGTCTGTCACGAAAAGATGCTTGGTTCTACTTTCCGTATCTGCATAGTTGATTGTGCTGAGTGAAACATCTGCGGAACGCAGTGTGGTTACCAACGTTCGTGCGGCCTCTCCCACTCCATGTTCGGCAGTAAAAAATCCAACAACATCAACGCCTGGTACGTCTCGTGAAATGTCGGGTATGTGAATGTGTTGGTGAGTGTCAGCACGAGGGCGTGATACAACGCGTCGTAGTACTGCGGCAACTAGTCCACGAAGTCCCCGTTCGCGAAGAACTGTTCTCACGGACGGTCGAGGCATACGTTTCCGCGTTATGCGCGGCCCACTCCCCTGTATTCGAATCCAACATCTTTCCAATTGGATGGATTCAAAACATTTCGACCATCAACAACAGCAGGGTGCGAAAGTTTCTTGAATACCTCTTGCGGAGATACAGACGAGAACTCGGGCCATTCAGTGAGTACTGCTAATGCATCTGCGCCATCGCATGCATCTAATGCCGATTCGCACCGTTCAATCCATGGGTATTGCTCTACGCCGCGTGCGGCGGAGTCGTATGCACGAATACGAGCCCCCATTGAATGCAAGGTGGACAAGATTGCAATCGCCGGCGAATCTCGAAGATCGTCGGTATTGGCTTTGAAAGTTAAACCCCACGACGCAATGGTCTTTCCGTTCACGCTGCCACCACACAGTTCGACAACCTTTAACGCAATGCGCTCGTATTGTTCGTCGTTTGTTTGAATCACTCCGCGCAACAAGGCAAAGTCGTAGCCGTTACCTTCCGCAATCTTCACCAATGCGCGCGTGTCTTTAGGGAAGCAGCTTCCACCCCACCCCGGGCCAGGATTCAGAAACTGATCACCAATCCGAGGATCAAGCCCAAGACCACCAACCACATCGAAAATGTCTGCGCCAACTAACTCACAAATATCGGCAATGGCATTAATGAACGTGAGCTTTGTTGCCAGGAAGGAATTAGCGGCGTATTTCAGCGCCTCGGCACTGGCTGCGTTCATGCGCAAGATGGGCGCGTCAACCGCTGCGTATAAAGATACAACCTTGTCGACGGCTTCCTCATTGTCGCCACCCACCACAATGCGAGTGGGATGAAGAAAGTCATGAAGTGCAGTTCCTTGGCGAAGGAACTCAGGGTTGGAGACCACCGATACATCGGTTCGTCCCAACCATTCAGCCACTACAACACTGCTACCGACCGGAACAGTGGACTTATTCACCACAACAGTCCCTGCCTGAAGATGAGAGCCGATTTGTCTAGATACTGCCTCTATATGAGAGAGGTCAGCACTTCCATCGTCACCTTGGGGGGTGGGCAGACACAGAAACACCACCTCCGCCTCGGAAATAGCATTGATGACGTCGGTGGTAAACGCCAAAGTATTGGCACTCAGACATTGTGAAATTCCTTCATTCAGACCATCTTCTGCAATGGGGGACTCTCCGGAATTAAGTATTGAAATCTTCTGAGGATCTATATCTGCACATGTCACGGCGTGACCCAACAAACAAAGCCCCACTCCAGTTGACAGGCCTACATAGCCAGAACCAATCACAGCGAGTTTCGTCACGCAGAAAGTCTAATTGCGAACGGTTTGCATCATCAGTGCATGATGCCCATAACTTGCCAATAATCACGGACTATTCTGAACAAAACCGATGTCACAGCCGTGACAACTCGAGAGGTTCACAATGCTTGATGCTCCACGAATTGAACAGGGACCAGGCCTGCGCGGGCGTGTTGCCTTTTTTGTCAAACGAGTAATCCGCCGGCTCTCCTGGTGGTACGTAGAACCTCGATTCACAGAAGTTCGGGCCCTCCTTGAAGACCAGCAAAGAACGGTCATTTTTTTGCGTAAAGAACTTGACAACATGCACAGAGAGATGTCACAGCTTTCTCTTAGATTGCACCAACTTGAAGACAGAAAAAAGTTGTCTCAGTAGGCCTTCTGTTTCCACATGACACGCAACTTTTCTGTAATTCATCAATTTCACTCAGGTGCATCTCCAGGTGATGCCATCACCAATCAGATGTTTGCGTTGCAAACCGAATTGCGAGCCATGGGTTTGGCATCAAAGATTTTTGCGGAGCACATAGATAGCGATCTCTCAACTTCCATACATCACATTGATTCACTTGTTCCATCGCCTCATGAACTCCTCCTTATTCACCACTCGATGGGGCATCGACGACTTGATCAAATCTTGGCGCTTCCTAACCCGATTGTCACCGTGTATCACAACATCACTCCAGCGCAGGAACTTACAGAAGTTGGGTACAAGCACTTCTCACACATAGGTCGAAATCAATTAGATGTATTAGCGCAACAGTCGCTGATGGGGATAACCGACTCTCAGTACAACAGGAAAGAGATGCTTCTTCGGGGCTTCAAGACAGTTGAAGTCATTCCAGTGCGCACCAACTTCAGAGAATTTCAATCTGCGCGCGAACTCCGCCATCCAGAAAGAGACTGGCTCTTCGTAGGAAGAATTGCGCCAAACAAGCAGCAACTAGAAATCGTGCGTGCTTTCCATCACTTTCATCACAATGTTGACAAAGCTGCTCGACTCTTTCTTGTTGGCGACCACAAGATGCATTCTTATGTCGACGCAGTACGCGATGAAGCAGAAAAATTTGGTCTCACTAACCACATTGATGCTCCCGGAAAACTTGAAGATGTAGATCTCATTCACCGATACGCACGTGCTGGAGTATTCATTAGTCTCAGCACTCACGAAGGTTTCGGCGTTCCTCTTCTTGAAGCCATGGCAGCAGGTGTTCCTGTTGTAGCTCTCGAATCATCCGCGGTTACCGAAACAATGGGCGGAGCAGGAATTCTGCTTCAGTCATCGGAACCATACGTTGTCTCAGCTGCAATTCAAAAAGTAATGGCTGATCCGGACTATCGACACGAGGTCATATGGAAACAGGATCGCCGACTTGAAAAACTCACCCGTTTTGACACCCGAGCGGCGCTGGTACGAGTTTTAGATCAACTCTCTGGGCAAACAAAGCCAATTCGTGTTCAGGTACAGGGGCCCATTGAATCGTCGTACAGTCTGGCCATTCTCAATAGAGAAGCAGCGTTTCAATTGACATCTCACGCAGATCTTGATGTCAGTGTCTTCCCCACCGAAGGTCCAGGCGATTACCCACCGCGCCTCGATGAGCTGCATGCAATTCCAGGGTTGGCCGATCTTTATGAAAACGGTCTGGGCACGCCGTACCCCGATGTAATTATTCGACAAATGTTCCCACCCCGCGTGAAAGACACAACTGCTGCAATCACTTTGCAGTACTTCGGCTGGGAAGAGTCTTTAGTACCCGCCGAGTTTGTCAATGATTTCAACGAACATGTCGATCGCGTGATGACCATGTCGACATTTGTAAAAGATGCTCTTATCAGTTCTGGAGTCACTATTCCTGTTGACGTTGTAGGAGTTGGTGTTCGACCACCTACATCGGATTCATCGGTAACTATCGATGAGCTTGAAAATCTCAAACAAGTTCGCCTTCTGCACATCAGTTCGGCGTTCCCACGCAAAGGCGTTGATGTTTTGTTGAATGCTTACTTTGAGGAATTCAGCGGAGATGACGACATCACACTCATTCTTAAAACATTCCCAAATCAACACAACACCATCGAAGAACAGCTTTCAGATCTGTCGCGTGAGCACCCCAACGCACCTCATGTTGTATGGATTAACCGCGACCTTCCCGTCAACCAACTTGGGAATTTGTATGACGTTACCTCGGCATACGTGCACACAGCTCGTGGAGAAGGATTCGGACTTCCCGTAGCAGAAGCGATGTTGGCCGGTATTCCTGTCATTTCCACTGCATCGTCTGGACTTGCAGATTTTGTAGATAGCTCGACTGCCACGGTTATCCCATCAGTATCCACGCCTGCCGATACACATGTCTCTATTCCGGGGTCAAATTGGTTTGAGCCAAATAGAGAAGCGGTCCGACTAGCAATGCGTTCTCTCTATTCGGGAGATAACGCAACAGAACGTGCCAACAAGGTCATTGCGGCACGAGATCGAATTCAGCGTGACTTTTCTTGGGAAGCC
>CAIVDG010000284.1 GCA_903904615.1 uncultured Acidimicrobiaceae bacterium
ACCTTGGGCACTGGTGCCGCCGTAGTTAGTTCCGTGATACCCGCGATCACGCGTGATGATGACACTGCGTTCTGGATGACCCGCTTGAATGTGTGCGAGCCTCGCAAGCTTCATCGCTGTGTCGATGGACTCTGAACCGCTGCCACACAAAAACACGCGAGCATCGGGCAATGGTGAAAGCGAGGCGACTTTTTCTGCCACGGCATCGGCCAATGGGTTCGTGAAGGGGTCAAAAGTGGAGTACGTCTCGAGTGTGGATACTTGAGCAGCAATGGCATCAGCCATTTCGTTTCGACCATGCCCAATTTGGCAGTACCACAGGCTTCCAATGGCGTCGATGTATTCGTTACCAGCGTCGTCCCACAAGCGAGCCATGTCGCCACGGACAATGTTGATGAAGGACTCTGACGACGGCTTTGCAAACGAGTGCAGTAAACGACCAGGCATGGTGTAACTGTACGCCACCGTTGAAGCGGTGGCCGATTAGAGGCGTTCGATAATGGTGGCGGTGCCCATACCGCCACCTGTGCACATGGTGATGAGGCCCGTTGTTTTGTCTTGGCGTTCCAGCTCGTCAATAAGGGTGCCAATCAGCATGGAGCCGGTTGCGCCAATGGGGTGGCCCAATGCCATTGCGCCGCCGTTCACGTTCACCTTGCTGGGGTCAACACCGGTGTCCTTGAAGAACTTCAACACCACTGCGGCAAACGCCTCATTGACTTCAAACAGGTCAATGTCGTTGAAGGTCATCCCTGCTTTTTGCACCACACGTTGTGCGGCTGGTCCGGGTGCGGTCAGCATGATGACGGGCTCGGTTCCGGCAACTGCGGTCATAATGATGCGCGCACGGGGCTTAAGACCGTGTGCCTTTGCGTACTCAGGCGACGTCACCAGAACTGCACCAGCACCGTCTACAACGCCGCTCGAGTTGCCACCGTGGTGCACGTGATTAATGCCAGACAACTGTGGGTATGCCTTCAACGCTGTTTCGTCAATGGAAAGACCATTCGGATCTTTTTTGTATGCACCCATTTGCTCAAAGCTTGGGTTCAACTTGGCAAGGTCTGCCATGGTGGTTCCTGCGCGTGGGTGTTCATCGACGGCGAGAGCAAGAGTTCCATCATCGTGGAAGATGGGAATGAGCGAGCGTTCGAAGCGTCCTTCTGCAATTGCTACTGCAGCACGTCGCTGGCTCTCTACTGCCAAGGCATCACATTCTTCGCGCGAGAAACCTTCCAACGTTGCAATGAGGTCGGCGGAGATTCCTTGAGGAACCATGTCGAACTGTTCACGCAGATGAGCGTTGTTGGCGGTGAAGCCATCAACATGCATAGGGGAGGGGCGAGACATCGATTCAATTCCGCCAGCAACCACCATGTCTTGCATGCCTGACAGCACGCCCATTGCTGCAAAGTTCACCGCTTGTTGACCAGAACCACAGAAGCGGTTCAAGGTGACGCCTGGAGCATCGAGCGACCAACCAGCGTCAAGTGCAGCCATGCGGGCGATGTCCATCGAATGGTCGCCGCTTCCGGCGCCACATCCCATGACTACGTC
>CAIVDG010000285.1 GCA_903904615.1 uncultured Acidimicrobiaceae bacterium
GCCAGTTCCCCCCACCACTAACTCAGTCACACCACGAGTGCCCATGTCGCTGCGCGCCGCCGTGATGTTCTCGACAAACTGAGCCACCGAAAAGTCGTCACTTGGTTCCACCAGATCTATTCCGTGGTGTCGCACGGCTTGCTGGTCTGCTTCCGTTGGTTTTGCGGTTCCAATGTTCATTCCGCGATACACCTGCATGGAGTCTGCGGCAACAATCTCTATGTTCGGAAGTGACGTTGCCACACTCATGGCTACGTCGCTTTTGCCGCTTGCTGTTGAGCCAAGCACCACCACTGAACGTGGAGCGGTCACATGTCTACCGATGCAACAGGAATACGAATCTTGTGCGTTGCTTCGTGCAAGACCTCGACAAGGTGACCCTTCAGGTAGTGCGCAGCGGCGTCTTCAATCTCAACGTTGCAATAGGTGCCGGGGCGCAATGGCTGCGGCACGGTGAAGTGCACCAGCTTGAACTGGCGTGTGCGACCCGACATGATGCGCGGGTCTTGCTTGCTCGGCCCGTCAACAACAACTTCTTCAATGCGGCCAATACGCTCGCGGTGCTTGCGCAATGCGCTGCGTTCCACAACTACGCGCAAGCGATCAAAGCGATTTCCCACTTCAGCAGGGTCACAGAACTTTTCCACCATCAATGCGGCTTCTGTTCCTTCACGCGGAGAAAAAATGAACTCAAACACCGAGTCGAAGTCAGCTTCCGCAGCAACTTCCAT
This sequence comes from uncultured Acidimicrobiaceae bacterium, assembly GCA_903904615.1. Classification (GTDB taxonomy): domain Bacteria; phylum Actinomycetota; class Acidimicrobiia; order Acidimicrobiales; family Ilumatobacteraceae; genus UBA2093. The sequence continues at coordinate 732 of CAIVDG010000285.1, forward strand.
GGTGCGAACAAAGTCGGCTTCAGTTTCGCCGGGGAATCCCACGATGATGTCGCTGGTCACTGCGATGTCTGGCATCAAGCGACGAGCTTCAGCAAGACGCTCGAGATAACGATCTGCGGTATAGCCACGATGCATGAGAGACAGCACGCGATCAGAGCCTGATTGCAACGGGTAGTGCAACTGTTCGCACACTGCTGGTGTCTGCGCCATTGCTTCAAGAACGTCAATTCGCATGTCCTTTGGGTGCGGGCTGGTGTAACGCACACGACGAATACCTTCCACTGCTCCGACCTCACGCAACAACTGTGCAAACTGCGGACTCGCAGACACATCTGCACCATCACGACGTGCCGCAAGCGACAAGTCTCGACCATAGCTATTCACGTTCTGGCCAAGAAGAGTAACTTCTGTGATGCCTTGTGCAGCAAGTGAGGCTACTTCGCCCACAATGTCAGTGAATGGACGACTGATTTCCTTGCCGCGTACGGATGGCACGATGCAATAGGCACACGTGTTGTCGCAGCCAATCTGAATTGTGACCCACGCGTTGTACGAGGTCTCACGGCGTGCTGGCAATGCGCTTGGGAATAACGCATGGTCATCCATGACTGCTTCTTCGAGAATTTCAGTGATGGGGCCATGTTCAGCGGCGTACGCGAGAAGTTCGGTGGTGCGATGCACGTTGTGTGTTCCCATGACTACGTCAACCCAGGGAGCACGGGTTTGCACAATGTCTTTGTCTTTCTGAGACAAGCATCCGCCCACCACAATGCGACGACCGTCTTTGGCGTCTTTCCATGTTTTGAGGTGGCCCAGGGTGCCGTACAACTTGTTGTCGGCGTTCTCGCGAATACAGCAGGTGTTCAGCACTACAACATCAGCGTCAGCATCGGTCTCTGCGCGAGACATGCCATCGGCCTCGAGAAGACCCGCAATCCGCTCGGAGTCGTGTTCGTTCATTTGGCACCCGAAGGTGCGCACAACGTATGACTCTGGGGCCTTTCCACTCACGTGGTTCAGGCTACCGAGACACCGGGAAGACCCTGAGAGATGGGCTCAGAGATGCCAGAAGGCCAGTTCCCTGGGAGTGGAACTGGCCTCCATACGAGTGGCAACTCGAGTGTGTGCCCCGCTAGCGCGGGAGCGCTTTAATCGAGCTCGATGGGCTCTTCGTCTTTGTCGGAGAACTCAGCTTCTGCCTCACCATTGAGACCAGCAGCGGCACGGATCTTTTGTTCCATGTCCATCATGAGTTCGGGGCGCTCGCGCAAGAAGTTCTTTGCGTTCTCGCGGCCTTGACCTAACTGCTCACCTTCGTAGGTGAACCATGCACCCGACTTCTTAGCGATAGCCATTTCGACTGCAAGGTCGAGCAATGCGCCTTCGCGGCTAATGCCCTGGCCGTACATGATGTCGAACTCTGCCTGACGGAATGGTGGTGCCACCTTGTTCTTTACAACCTTCACGCGTGTACGTGATCCGGTGACTTCTGCGCCGTCCTTGATGGCTTCAATACGACGAATGTCGAGACGCACGGATGAGTAGAACTTCAATGCACGACCACCAGGTGTTGTTTCTGGAGAACCGAACATGACGCCGATCTTTTCGCGCAACTGGTTAATGAAGATGCAGATGGTGTTGGACTTGTTGAGGTTTGCTGTGAGCTTGCGCAATGCCTGGCTCATAAGACGAGCCTGAAGTCCGACGTGGCTGTCGCCCATGTCGCCTTCAATTTCGGCGCGTGGGGTGAGTGCAGCAACAGAGTCGATGACGATGACGTCAAGTGCACCGGAGCGAATCAACATGTCGGCAATTTCCAACGCCTGTTCACCAGTATCTGGCTGCGAGATGAGGAGCTGGTCGATGTCGACACCGATTGCTTTTGCATAGACAGGGTCCATGGCATGTTCTGCGTCGACGTAGGCACAGATGCCGCCATTGCGCTGAGCTTCGGCAACAACGTGCATCGCGAGGGTGGACTTACCGGATGATTCAGGTCCGTAGATTTCAACAACGCGGCCTCGTGGCAATCCGCCTACTCCGAGAGCAAGGTCGAGCGGAAGAGCACCGGTGGGGATGGCTTCGATAGCCATTGATCCCTTCTCGCCCATCCGCATGATGGAGCCTTTGCCGTATTGCTTGTCGATTTGGGCGAGGGCCGCGTCGAGGGCCTTGTCGCGTTCTGGGCTTGGTGTGGTCATGATGTATGCCTTTCGGGTTTTCCGCGTATTTCCTAGGAAGTTCCTAGGAACTGCGGACTGTACGCAATGGGTGTGTTCGAACAACAACACTGTAACTACGAACAGGTGTTCGGTCAAGCATTGTGGGTCGGGACCATGTGCACCAGGCGCCCCAGGGGGTGGAAATGACCTGAGAGGGCTAGATGAGCCCCGGAATTAGCGGCTGTGAGATGCCAGCCAGGCCTCGGCGGTGGCGATGTCTTCGGCCGACGGGGCACGAATGAAGAGATCGACTCCCTGCCACACGGTGTACGTGAGTGGGTATCCGAGAATGGGAATGGAAACAGCGAGTGCTCCGGCAACGACCAACAATGGCACCAACGCCACTCCGATAACGACGGAGAGAATCATCCAGAAAATGATGGTTCCGAATGTAAGAAACACACCCATGGTTGCTGCACCAAGTTCAAAACCTTCGTACCCGCGTTCCCAGTGAATACCACACGTTTGACACTGCGGTGCTTTTCCGTACCACGACGTGAAGAAAGAACCTTTGCCTCCACACCATGCGCACTTGCGGAACAGTCCGCGCAGAATCATTTTTGGAAGCGCAGGGCGCTTCTGGTTATGCAGTGAGTTCGTCAACGAATTCTCCAAATACATTTGCGTACCGGAGTGCCTCTTCCTCCGAATGCATCACAGAGATTAGCCACTGTTCGTCGAGACCTGGTGGTAACAAGATCCCGCGGTTCACTCCGTGAATCCATTGCGCAAATGCAATATCAAAATCGGTTGACTTGTAATCGCGATAGTTACGTATAGGCGTTTCTGCCCATGTAATACAGCCTTTTGCACCGAACTGAACCGTGTGCGCTGGAAGGCTTGCGCGAGAAATGATGTCGTCACATGCTGCGATGAGTCGTGCATTTCGTGTGACTGTTGCGTTTGTCACTTCAGGAGTGCACACGTGCGACAACACCGCAACGGCCGCAGCCATAACAAGTGGGTTGCCGTTGTAGGTGCCCATGTGAACAACACGACCATTGCTGATTTGTTCCATGCATTCACGCGTTCCGCCGAATGCACCAAGTGGCAAGCCACCACCAATGCTTTTTGCCAAACACACAAGATCGGGAACAACACCAAGCACGCCGGTTGCACCGCCCCATCCAGCGGTAATGCCTGTTTTTACTTCGTCGAAAATGAGCATGGTGCCGTGTTCACGCGTGATGCGACGAACATTTTCCAAGTACCCAGCTTCAGGCATACAGATACCAATGTTTTCCATGACAGGCTCAACAATGAATGCAGCCACGTCGTTGCCGGCGAGCGCCTCTTCAAGTGCTGCAGCATCGTTGTACGGAATAACAATGGTGTCGGCAATTGCAGACTTTGCAACGCCAGCAGTGGATGGCACTGCATACGGATGATCGGCGGGACCAGCAGCATCGATGGGTGGTTTCATAGACACCATCACCGTGTCGTGATGTCCGTGATAGCCACCTTCTACTTTCACAATTTTGTCGCGGCCTGTTGCACCACGTGCCACACGAATGGCATCCATTGTTGCTTCGGTACCCGAGTTGGTGAAGCGCCACAACGGCAACTGGAAACGTTGCGCAAGTAACTCACCAACAACTGCGGTGATTTCTGCTGGCGTTACATACAACGTGCCGTCGTTTAATTGACGCTCGATTGCTTCACGCACAAATGGGTTGACGTGGCCGGCGAACAATGCGCCAAAGCCCATGTTGTAGTCCACGTATTCATTGCCGTCGACGTCGATCATTCGCGCACCAGCAGCATGGCGTACTACTACGGGATGCGGGTCGTAGTACTGAAGACTGGACGGAACTCCGAGAGGGAGCACCTGTTTTGCCCTCGCGGTTGCCGCTTGCGAACCAGTAGTTCGCTCGGCATATTTTTGCAGCTCACGCCGCGTAATTTCTCTGGCTCTGTCTGCCAGATTTTGGTGCAACGTAAAGTTCGTTGCTGACATGGATAACACCCCGCTTAACGGTCTAACTACACACTACCTGAGCTGCTACACCGTCCCGAGTCGTGTTCTTGGAACGGCATGAGAGTTGGGAGAACCGATGGGGCGTGGCAGACTGAACATCCACATGGTGGTCGTAGCTCAGCCCGGTTAGAGCGCTAGGTTGTGGCCCTAGAGGTCGGGGGTTCAAGTCCCCTCGATCACCCCATTCGTGAGCCGGCATCGAGAAATCGGTGCCGGCAACACGATTCTTCGCATCGCTTTGGTATTCACTGGGCGCCATCGCATAGAGTGATGAAGCACATATTGCGCCTTTAGCTCAGCTGGTAGAGCAACGGACTCTTAATCCGCAGGTCCTGGGTTCGATCCCCAGAGGGCGCAC
>CAIVDG010000286.1 GCA_903904615.1 uncultured Acidimicrobiaceae bacterium
GAACTTCTTCTACATATTCAGCAACAGCGGAAAGCGCAGCGGCTCTCAAGTTGGTGTAGGCCTTAGTGAAAGTGAAACTACGAGATGACAGACCCATCAGATCATGCATGACGAGAACTTGTCCCGAGCACCCAACACCCGCCCCAATGCCGATGGTCGGACAAGACACCTTCTGTGTGATCTCGGCCGCGAGATCGCTGGGCACACCTTCAATGACCATGGCACTAGCGCCAGCGCTGTCTACTGCGTGTGCATCTTCAAGCAGTCGTTCACGATTGCCAGCGGAATCTCCCGATTGTCGTCCCTGAACTTTGTTTCCACCCATGCGGTGATAGCTCTGCGGAGTGAGACCAATGTGACCCATCACAGGAATGTCGGCATTTGCAATTGCAGCAATTCGATCTGCAGCATGGATGCCGCCTTCTAGTTTGACAATCTCCGCTCCCGCCTTAATGAGGCGAATCGCATTCCTCACCGCATCTTCAACCGAACCCTGGTAGGAGCCGAAGGGCATGTCGCCAACAATGAGAGCGTTTGGTTTCGCCGAAGCCACCATTTGTACGTGGTACTCCATGTGTTCCATAGAGACACCAAGTGTTGTTTTCTGACCTTGCATGACTGTTGCGACCGAGTCGCCCACAAGAATCATGTCAACACCTGCTTCGTCAACGATGCTGGCAAACGTCGAGTCGTATGCGGTGACCATGGACATGGCTATCCCGGACGACATGCGTTCCGCCAGCATGGGAACAGTGAATTTCTTCTTAGGTGTAGCGCTCACTCTGGCTCCGTTCTCGCCCATAAGGCTACGGCGTAAGTGCAAACACCCACATCTGCGGTTGCGTTACTTGGTGGTAAACAACTCGCGTAGAGCGCCTTCTGGGTCTTGCAACAGAGAGATTTCAGAGTCCAGACGAAGCGTGGGGCGGGTGGCTGTGTTGTACATCTCCCACGTGGGGTGGGCGTGCGTAGCAAAGTGCGCGATCTCGTCGGCGAAACGTTGGGCGAGAGGGAGTCTCTCGGGATCGGTCCCAGTAAACATTTCGCCGCCCGGTGCATCCAAGTTGTCAAATGCAAATGGAATGTCAAGTGCGTGACAACTTCCCAGAATTCCTCCGAAAGCGGGTGTTGCCCACGTGAACCAGTACATCCATGTGGGATGTGAGAGCGAACAACGTTCATCTGCAAGAGACCATGCTCGGGCGCGAAACGCAACATCAGTGTCTACTGCAGATATCAAGAAGTGGGGTGATTCGCCTGCGCGATGTTGTTCATACGCAGCTTGTGCAGCTGACGCATTTCCTTGAAAGATCATTGTTGTGTGTTGTAGCCAATCCTGTTGCGTCACTGTCGCTGCGGAAGGATTGAAAGCAGCCCACAACTTGTTCTCGTCCTTGTTTGTTCCAATTACAAAAGGTCTCGCGTCCGATGATGCCTTTGCCAGAAGATCGGATGCAATGGAGTTACAAGACGCAGCGGGGGCGAACCAATCAAACTCACGCGCGGGACGCGTGAGCAATGCTGTTTGAACTTCCAACAGTCGATCTAGGGACAGAGCGGCAAGTTCATCACGAGTAGTAACGGCCGCTTCAGCAAAGACCTCCTTCTGAACCTCCATCGCACGATCGCGTGTTCGCAACTGACCAATAGATGGACTCATTGCCCACGCCTTGTGAAAGAGATGGTCGGCATCTGCTGCAGCAAGAAGCGATACAACTGCGGAACCGCCAGCGGACTCGCCAAAAATGGTGACATTATTTGGGTTACCGCCAAAGAATGAGATGTTTTCGTGTGTCCAACGAAGAGCAGACATCATGTCTTCTGTTCCGTAGTTCTCTTCACCGAGGAATCCAAGAATTCCGAGGCGGTAATTGATAGATACAACGACTGTGTTGCGCTTGGCCAACGAGCTGCCGTGGTACCAATCCAAAGAGCCAGCGCCGTTCGTGTACGCCCCGCCGTGTATCCAGAAGAGAACGGGGAGTGAGCTACTGGCTGAAGCATCTTCCGGCACATACACATTCAAGTAAAAGCAATCTTCCGACATCGAAGACGCATCAAGGCCCAGCGTTTGCTCTAAGAAACCCGGAACCTGAGGGCAAATTGCTCCGAACTCGAGCGCAGACACATCGCCTTCTAAGGCGATATCGGTGGGGCGAGTAAATCGGGCCCCAGTGGCGTATCGAATACCCCGGAACTCAGAACCACCACCATCTCGACGGCGACCGGTGACCGAGGCTGAAGGTGTGGTGACGACGGCGAGATCTTGATTCATGGTGACACCGTAGCGTCTGATGCGCCTCACATAACTAGCGTGTTCTTCGTGTTGGGGAAAGTCATCGCAAATTTGTACGTTCGATTCAGCTCGTGGGTGTCTTTACATGCTTCTCTTTCTCCCACGAATCTCCATGGGAGAACGTTCCATCGCTTCGGACGCGGAAGTCTCATCATGTGGAAACCCACCACAATCTTCAATGAGCAATACATCTCCATTGGTGAAGACACACTCATCGGACCTGGGGTTGCACTATCTGCTGGCATGGTTCCTGGGCAGGAGTGCATTACGAATCCAGTCGTCTCCATAGGAGACCGTTGCCTCATTGGTAAGGGGAGCGGAATTGTTGGTCACTTCTCCATCACCATTGGCAACGACGTATGGACCGGACACCACGTTTACATCACAGACCAAAATCATGGGTATGAAGATGTTTCGGTACCCATTTCACGGCAGTCACAGCCAGAACGAGCGGTAATCATCGGGGACGGATCATGGCTAGGGCACGGTTCAATCGTTCTTCCCGGTGTCACAATTGGCGAGCACGTAGTGATTGGTGCGAATTCTGTTGTTACAAAAAACATTCCGTCGTTCTCGGTCGCGGTTGGCTCACCCGCGCGAGTGATTCGCAAATATGTCGAGAATGAAGGATGGGTAGATGTTCCCTAAACGGAAAGATCTAATGGGGGCTGACACGTTTTCATGTCGTTCTCGCGCGCAAAC
>CAIVDG010000287.1 GCA_903904615.1 uncultured Acidimicrobiaceae bacterium
GACCCACCCGACCACCTCGGACATCGTCGCCTCATCCTTCCCGCGTTCAACCCAAAGACCATCGCAGGTCTTGAAGGAGAGCTACGTCGTTACTGCCAGGAACTCATCGGCAAACTCGATGGAATGGATGCAACAGATGCTGCGCTCAATTACACGCAGCACATTCCTGTACACGGCATTTGTATCGTCACCGGACTTCCCGAAGAAGATGCAGACCTCTTCCGCGACTGGATCTACAAGAACTTCCAGTTGGCTCCGAAAGACAACCGTGTTCGTCTCGAAGTGCTCACGGAAATGACTCACTACATCGACGGCCTCTTGAAGGATCGCTTGAAGAATCCAAAAGACGATTTGCTCACCATGATTGCGAATGCAGAAATTGATGGCAAAGAAGTTCCGTGGGACATCAAGGTTGGATACATCCGCTTGCAGATTGTTGCGGGCATCGACACCACGTGGAGCGCCATTGGTTCAGGTATTTGGCACTTCGCTCAACACAACGACGAAGTGAAGCGCCTTGTTGCCGTGGACAACGACGACATGTTGTGGCAGACCGCTAACGAAGAAGTGTTGCGCTACTACGCACCGGTCACCATGGCGCGCAAAGTGATTGGCGAAACAGAAGTGTCGGGCTGCCCCATGCGACCAGGCGAACAAACTCTGGTCACCTTCCCCGCCGCCAACCACGACCCGTCAGCATTCGAAGATGCACACATCTTCAACTTGGAGCGCGAGAACAACCGACACGTTGCATTCGGTCTCGGCATTCACCGTTGTGCAGGTTCAAACCTTGCGCGTTTGGAAATGATTGTTGCGTTCCAAGAATGGTTGCGCGCATTCCCCAACTACAGCCTTGACCCCAACAAGAAAACCACATGGGCAAACGGCCAGGTTCGCGGACCACGTCAGTTGCCTGTTCTTCTGAACCGCTAATCACACACGCAGCGGCGTGACCGCAGCGAACACTGTTTCTACACAGACGGAATAATGCGTGGGCTCCACGGACGCGCCTCGTCCCAGTAATGCCCTACCACTGTTCCCACGCGCAATTTGCTGAGGAAGTCGTGTGGCCCATCGAAGTCAGGCATTTCCATGTATGCACTGCCCAGAGCAAGCGGTACATGCGCATCGCTTCCGGCGCCTATGGCAAGGTCGCGTTCTGCGGCAAAGGCAACAGCTCGCGCATTCAATGACTTCAATGAGGTCTTCGAGTTGTGCCCTTCTATGGCATCAACCAGGCCCGAATCGGCAATTGAGATAAGCGATGCTTCTGTGAGATTTTTGCGCATGGGGTCGAACGGATGCGGCACATACACCACACCACCTTGCGCACGAATTTGCTCACATGTTGCGGCTGCGCTGGCCCCGTAGGAGATCTTCTCGGTGAGAAATAGACCGATGATTTCGCCCGTATGCGTGCGCACTTCTTCGCCAACAATCACCCGACACACGCCATCGAGAAGTTTCTGCAGTCGCACCGCGCCTTCAATGGCGTTGTGGTCGGTAATGCAAAGCACATCAATGCCGCTTTCCACCACGCTGTCGTGAATTTCATCGAGTGTGGTGGTGGAGTCACCAGAGAACATGGTGTGGCTATGCATGTCAACACGCACCCAACCCGGGCGACATGGTTGCGCCAAGTGTGGGTGACGCCCCGTTGCTGCTGCCGACGCAGAGGCCATGTGGTGTTATGCCCCACTCATGGTGACGCCAGAGATCACCAACGAGAC
>CAIVDG010000288.1 GCA_903904615.1 uncultured Acidimicrobiaceae bacterium
AGCTCCACCGCCAAGATGGCAAAACACACGATGATGACGCCAATGCCCAAATATGTGGCGGCGGTCTTCAACCAACCACTGAGCAGCGATTGCACCCAGAACGTGCCCACCATGACGCCAAAGAGACCAATGGCAGGCGGACCGAAATACCACCAATGCGGATGTAGGTCGAGAACGAGTTCTTCGTGGTCATTCAGCAATCGGCGGGGAAAGGGCATGGGGCGAAGGGTAGCAACCGCCTAGTTTCAAGGGGTGCACATTCGAGACTCCGACACCACGACACGGGCTGCGACGCCCGATTCAGTGCTGGCTGGCCTCGACCCAGACCAGCGGGCAGCGGTCACCGCGCCTGTCGGAATTGTGGTGGTTCGTGCTGGTGCTGGGTCCGGAAAAACAACTGTGCTCACACGACGAATTGCGTGGCGTGCACTGTCGGGCTCGGCCGACATTGAACGATCTCTTGCAATTACATTCACGCGGCAAGCGGCCACCGAGATGCGCACACGACTTTCGCAATTTGCGCTCGACGGTCGTCCAACAATTGGCACATTCCACGCCGTCGCTCGACGAATGATGTTGCAACAACTCGAAGACAAGGGACGACGCTCCCCTGTCATCATCAACAATCGCTCCTCGGTTGTGTCTCAGTGCATGGGTGACGATGCGCGCAGTGGCGGAGTGACCGATGTGCTGAATGCCATTGACTGGGCACACGCACGAATGCTGACTCCGGGTACTGCCGCTACCGCAATGACATCGGCGGGAGTTGCAGTTCCACTCGGCGCTACCCGATTCTCTGAAGTGTTCGACGCGTATGAACGCGCTAAGAAGAAACGAGGCGCGGTCGACCTCAACGACTTCCTCACATCTGTTGTACAAGACGGTGTGAAGGACCCCCGATTCGTCGAATCGTTACGATTCCAATTTCGCCACATCTCGGTGGACGAAGCACAAGACATGAACCCACTCCAATATGAGTTTCTGAAAACACTTCTCAGCACACAACCCGATGTATTTCTTGTTGGAGATTCGAATCAGGCAATTTATGGATTCAACGGCGCCGACAAATCATTGTTTGACTCGCTTCCCGGAATTGAAGGCGCAGCAACAGTCGTGTCTCTCCCCTCCAACTACCGATGCACACCAGAAATTGTCACCATGGCTGTCGCCACACTCGCACAAGACGGTCAAACAGCCGATGCTGTTTCTACACGCGTGAGTGGACAACCTGTTCTGCTGAAGCGTTGCGCCAATGAACAAGTCGAGGCAGCCACTGTTGCCAAAGAAGTGCTGCGTGGTTTTGGTCGTGGACGATCATGGAGTGACCTTGCGGTCCTCACGCGCATCAACACCACTGCCGATCAATTGCGAGAAACACTTTCAGCAGCTGGTATTCCAGTACGCACGGCGCGCCGTGGTGGCGCATGGGGTCGTGCCGTTGCCGCTGCCACCGAACTCACTGGTCGTGAAGGTTTATCTGTGTGGTCTTCCGACATTCTCGACTCAGGCGAATACGAAAAGGATGACGCAGACTTTTTGGTGGCCCAACGTGTGCGTCAGTTTTTAGATGAAAATCGTGTTGGCACAGTGGACGGGCGAGCATTCGGAACATGGCTTGCAACATCAGCCGATGTCTCCGAAACAGATGGCGTCGATGTACTCACATTTCATGCCGCCAAGGGACGTGAATGGTCTTTTGTTATTGTCGCCGGCATGGAGAAGGGTTTCCTTCCACATCGCAGTGCCCGAGGAGCGACTGCTCGCAGTGAAGAAGCGCGACTTGCCTATGTTGCACTCACCCGCGCTGCCGATGAATTGGTGGTGACATGGACAGATTCACGTAATGGACGTTCGAGTGGACCGTCACCATTTCTTCCTAGCGTCACCACCGACACTCCTCAGCCATCTGCTCCTCCAGAAGAGTTACGTCGATTCAACCGGTCTCTTCCGCAAAGAAATCGATTAGAGAATGAACTTCGTGAATGGCGAGACGCCCATGCACACAGTCGGCGAGTAGACCCCGAAGCAGTTCTTCCAGATAGATCTGTGAAGAGATTGGTGCGAGTGCAACCAAGCACAGTGGATGAGATTGCAAAAATTGTGGACGCCGTGTTTGCCCACCGTTATGGCGAAGAGGTTTTAACCATTCTTCGCAATGGTTCTACTGCTTAAGGTCTCTTCCTTTTCGCAACAGATCCATCATCTCGGGTGGCATCGACAAGAACAGCACCTCAGCTTCTGCACACAACGTGTCTCCATTGTGAGCCGTACCGCGCGTAAAGATTTTGCGGCCGTCAACTTTCTCCACCCAGCCCTTGAAGCGAATTTCAGTGTGCAAGGGTGTTGGAGACCTGTACGTAATGGATAGTTTTCCGGTCATTCCTGGTCGACCAGTGAGTGATTGCGCCATTCCCAACACTTCATCAAATGCGGCAGCGATGAACCCTCCGTGACAATGCCCGGGCGGCCCTTCGTATGGTTCGGTGAATACCGCATCACCGATGACTGCACCAAACTCGCCCGTCTCAGGGTCAATGTCCATCGCCATCGGCATGGACAACGGGTTCATAGCCCCGTAGAACGGACTGCGGTCAGAAAAGTGAGACTCCGCTGCTGCAGACCCTGGGACTCCATCACGACGAATCGCAGCAAGTGCAGACTCAACGTGCGAGATTGCTTCGTCCATGTATGAGGCATCGGCAGTAGTTGTAAACGACGAAAGAATCAATTCACGCACTCGCTCCGCCATACGGATTCGCGCCATGTCGGAATCGGACAATTCACGGTCTCGTGAATGAAACGAGGGAAATGAAAAAGTCTCGTCGGCCACTAGTTGTCTACCTTCAGCAGAACGGGAGCATGGTCGCTAGGTGATTCACCTTTCCGGGCGTTTCTATCAACTGTTGTCCACGTTGAACGCGCCGCCACCGACGCGGTAGCCAGCAAGAGGTCAATACGCATACCGTGTCCCTTGTAAAAACTTCCACCTCGATAGTCCCACCACGAGTGCAGACCCTCTTCACTATGGAATTTACGGAAGGTGTCCTCCATGCCAAATTCACACACATTCTTGAGGGCGTCACGCTCTGGTTGACTGACATGCGTTGCATTCGCAAATTGCTTGACGTCCCACACATCACGATCATCGGGCGCAATATTGAAGTCTCCAGCAACAATGACATCGTCGGCCGGAGAACATGTTGCGTCGAGATGTTGACGAAGACGCGATAGCCACGACAATTTGTATTTGTAGTGATCGTGATCGAGTTCTCGACCATTTGGTACATACACCGAGCTAATGCGAACGCCACCACACGTTGCCGAGATGATTCGCGCTTCTGTGTCTTGCTCGATGCCTGGAGCAAAGTTGTGAACAACGTCGGTCAACCCCACTTTGGACAAGATGGCAACTCCGTTCCACTGCCCTTGTCCGAAATGTGCACTCTCGTATCCCAGTGCCGCAATTGCATCCGTAGGGAACTTTTCTTGAGCCAACTTGGTTTCTTGCAAGCAGACAACATCGGGCTGAATCTCAGAGAGCCACTCTTCAACTCGCGGTAACCGCGCTTTCAGAGAATTGACGTTCCACGTAACAACAAGCACGCTACGACGGTAGTTGTCTGGGCTGCCTCAGCAGGAACTGACCACTACTTTTTCTTTGCTGCAGGCTTCTTTGCAGGCGTTTTCTTTGCAGCCACTTTCTTAGCGACAGCCTTTTTTGGTGCGGCTTTCTTCGCCGGGGCTTTAGCCGCTGCCGCCTTCGCAACCTTCTTGACGGGTGCTTTCTTTGCAGCAGCCTTTGTGGCGGGCGCTTTCTTCGCAACAGCTTTGGTGGTCGCAGTCTTCGTTGCTTTCTTGGCAGGCGCTTTCTTCGCTCCTGGCTTTGTGGCGGGCGCCTTCACAAAAGATGCCACCACATCGGGCACACCGAGGTCCACACTGCGACGAGCCGGCGTGTACCCCACAACAGTGAGAGTGACCGTGTCACCAATTTTGAATACATCACGAGCACTTCGCGGAATGGGTGCTGCCATGTTGCGCAGTGGCACGTAGCCCGCAACATTGCCGATGGAAACAGTGACGCCGTTTGCTGCATAGGACTGCACCACGGCCTTTACTTTGGTTCCCGCAGGATGCTTCTCTACAAACTCCAGATAGGGCACAACATCGTTAGCCATAACTACAGGAGCCGTAGAGCGTGCTTTTTCTGGGGCGCTCTTCTTGACGCGTTTTTCTGCTTGGCGCTTCTCTGGTTGTGGCTTTGACGCAGGCCGAGCCTTCATGCGCGCATTCGGTGGTGGAGTCTTCGGAACCGGCATTGGCTTGCTGGCTTCGGGACTTGCGCTGGACTCTTTCTTCACCACCGCTCCTGTACGAACGGACCGACGACTTGTTGGTCCGCGCACCGGAAGACGCTCCACAAACACCCAGCCAACAAGTGGAACGGGCTTGCCGCCGATGAGGCGTCCCTCATCAAACAACCACTTGTATTTCCCGTGAAACTCCTGGTAGCTGTCGTTCGAAAGAATTGATGCATTCGCTTTGTCCGCAATAGCCAAAATAAACGCATCGCCACGACCAACGGCACCGGCCGGAGGCGCCACCAGTTCGTTGTTTGCAATTGCAGTTTCGAACTCTGCGCGCTCTTTCTTGGCAATGCGATGCCCAAAAGTGGCGTCAACGATCACGGTGATCTTGGCGCCCTTGTATTCAGCAATCAGGGCGGTCACGGCCTCGTCGAGTTGGGCAAGGCTGGGCTCGGTTCGGCCCTCGGTCGCAATGTTCGACCCGTCGACGATGATGTGCTTGGTCACCCATTCATTGAACCACTCACCACCCCTGCGAACGGGGCAATCCGACACGGTCGGGCAAGGTTTTCGCGCCTAGCCTGACCTCCGTGACGAATTTGCCTATCCGTGCCGTGCTCTGGGACTTCGGAGGAGTCATTCTCTCTAGCCCCTTCGAGGCTTTTCGCCGCTACGAGGCCGAAAAAGGCCTCCCGGCCGACACCATTCGTACGGTTAATGCAACCAATCCCGACTCAAATGCTTGGGCCCTACTGGAGCGAAACGACATCTCCCCTGGCGAGTTCGACACCCTCTTTGCCTCAGAAAGTGAAGCCCTTGGGCATCGCATCCCGGGGTCCGATGTACTCGCGTTACTTGCAGGTGATGTGCGTCCGCACATGGTCACAGCCCTAGACACCGTTATCGGCGCTGGCCTGCTTACCGCTTGTCTCACCAACAACGTGGTGTCGACATCGCCCACGCCCACAGACCGTCAAAGAGAAGTGTCGGCCATTATGGCCAAGTTTCACCACGTTGTAGAGAGCAGCAAAGTGGGTTGCAGAAAGCCAGAGCCGCGCTTCTATGAGATTGCGTGCGAACTCTTAGATGTGTCACCACACGAGTGCGTCTTTCTCGACGACCTTGGAATCAACTTGAAGCCGGCCGCAGCCATGGGTATGCGCACCATCAAGGTGGTCGATTCATTTGACGCGCTCGACGAGTTATCGGCGCACTTGTCGTTAACGCTTCGCTAGACCTACAGGCCTGCGAATGTCTCGTCCATGAGGTCTTCGTGTTCTTGGTCGTGAATCGCCTTTGAACCAGTAGCGGGACTACCTGATGGCACACGTGATGCGTGGCGTAGGTCGTATCCACGTTCCTTCAGACGCCAGATGAGGTGTTCCACGAAATGCCATGGACCCATGTTCTCTGGTTCTTCTTGCAACCACACCACTTCTTTCGCATTGGGATA